>JBIIGH010000094.1:0-8898 GCA_044236565.1 Algoriphagus sp.
GAATGAAAAAAGAAGTGGTGCTTGTATTTCAAAAGAATGCCATCTTGGGAAAGGTGAAAACTCGCTTGGCTTCTGGGATGGGTGAAGCCCGTGCCTTGGAGATTTATAGGCACTTGATTCAGTCGACCTATTCCGTCTTGGAGGATGTGGCAGCGCCTGTTTGGACCTATTTTTCAGACTTTATCCCAGAAACAGTCAATCCCCCTATAGCAAAGAGCTTTGTGCAAGAGGGGCAAGACCTGGGGGAGCGGATGGCAAATGCATTTGCGAGGAGCTTCGAGTCTGGCATGGAAAAAGTGGTGTTGATTGGGACGGATTGTCCAACACTTCAACCCCAACACCTCAATCAAGCATTTGAAGCCTTAACTCATTCCGACTTGGTGTTGGGGCCGGCAACCGATGGAGGCTACTATTTGATAGCCATGAAGCGTAAGGCGGACTACCTATTTGAGGGGATCTCCTGGAGTACTTCCGAAGTATTGTCACAAACCCTCGCCGTGGCAACTGCGCATGGGTTACATTTCACTTTGCTAGATGAATTAAGTGACATCGATACCCGAGAAGATTGGGAACGCTATAGAAGCCAAATTGAGATTACTAGTTAACCGAGACTCATGTGATTCTAAATTGCAGCTTAAAAACACCTAATCGTTAAATCTAATTTCCCATGGTCCAGTCGCGAAATATCAACTTTAAGCGGATTAGCATCCTTGTTTTACTTTGGATGCCTGTTTCACTCGGATATGCGCAAGCAACTAAAGAAACCGCTTCTTTTGAAATAGTGGTTCTCGGATTAAAAATCGGGAATCTGACAGCCCAAAAAACTGCTGGGGCCGATTCGGTACGCTATTCGGTAGATAGTCGTGTGAAATTTTGGTTTTTTGGGGATGTGGACCTCCAGTTTTTGACGCGTTCGCATTTCAAAGGAGGGAAGATTCTAAAAACCTATTCTGAATCTAAGACCAATCGAGGCAATTTTGACTCGAAGGTCAATTGGACAGGAACACAGTACCAAGTGGATGCCAAATCGTATAAATATGCGAATAGAGCACCTCTAAAAGGGCCAGTGACCTGGTGTAGCTCTAAACTATTTTTTCATGAGCCCAGTGGTAATGAGGTGTTTTTATCAGAGGTATATGGTGTTTCTTCTCCGATTAAGAAAATTAGTCCAGGCGTCTACGAAATCGAGGTAGAAGGAAATACCAACCAATACCATTACAAGGGTGGAAAGCTGGAAAAAATAGTCGTTGAAAGTCCGATTAAGAACTATAAAGTAATGCGGGTCAAGTAGTAAAAACGGTTTACCTGCTACTAATTTTTTTTGCCAAGTCCACCAGTCGATTGGCATAGCCTGATTCGTTATCGTACCAAGCGACTACTTTAATTAGATTGCCTTTGGTAGCGGTTAAGGCTTCATCCAGAATTGCCGAATGGGTATTGCCCAAAATATCCATGGATACGATGGGGTCACCCTCTACTTGCAGGTATCCTTTTAAATCAGATGCTGCAGCCTTTTTGAATGCTTCATTGACTTGGAGGGTAGTGACTTCTTGCGAAACAGTCACAATTAAGTCGGTCAATGAGCCATCTGGTACGGGTACGCGCATAGCGGAAGCTTCTATTTTTGAAGCAAGGGCAGGAAGTACTCGGTCCAAGGCTTTACCCGCATTGGTGGAGGTAGGGATGATGGAATAGGCTGCTGCTCGGGCTCTTCGTAGATCCTTATGCGGGGCATCGTGTAGGTTTTGATCGTTGGTGTAGGAATGCACTGTCGAAGCAAAGCCATTCAGAATCCCGAAATTTTCATCCAGAACTTTTACCAGCGGTGCAAGGCAGTTGGTGGTGCAGGAGGCATTTGAAACGATGGTTTCTTCTCCTGAAAGCACATCATCATTGACTCCGAGAACCACCATGGGGATCGATGCCTCTTGAGAGGGTGCAGAAATAATTACTTTTTTTGCACCAGCATTGAGGTGTTTTTCCGCATCTTTTTTCAAGGTAAACCGGCCAGTACACTCAAAAACTAGGTCAATAGCGAGTTTTTTCCAAGGGAGATTTTCCGGATTAGATTCAGAAAAGAGCGCGATTTCTTGGTCGTCGACATTCAAAATCCCGGGAGAGTGGCTGATGTTGGCATCAAATTTTCCATGTACCGAATCGTACTTTAGCAAGTGCGCAATGGCAGCAGGATCAGCTAAATCGTTGATGGCTACCAAATTGAACTCCGGATTTTTCAGAAGAAGCTTGGCGGTGTAGCGACCAATTCTTCCAAATCCATTGATGGCTACGCGAAGGGCTGGAACAGTTGCGGACATGAGTTTAATTTGAAGTGAATTTACAGAAAATGTCGTTCTACAGGTAAAGTAAATTTTTACTGCTTTGGTTCAGAAGATTAGGTAAGGATTGAAAAGAAATTTTCTAGCCACTTTGGGATTATTAGCTGAACTGGCTATATTTGCACATCCTTTGAAAAAGCCACTTTTTTGTGGATCAAATGGTCCGTTCGTCTAGGGGTTAGGACGTATCCCTTTCACGGATAAAACACGGGTTCGATTCCCGTACGGACTACAAAAGTGCAATTTAAGAGCACTTTTCACATTTGGTTTTTTCTTAAGGTCCGTTCGTCTAGGGGTTAGGACGTATCCCTTTCACGGATAAAACACGGGTTCGATTCCCGTACGGACTACAGGTTTTCACCCTAATCTGTAAGATTTATTTTTAAATTTTAGGAGTGAGTTAAAAAATCCCAGCCATAAGGTTGGGATTTTTTTGTTGCTCCATATTTCTTGGAATGGTTCGGTTGTTAGTTCCTTTTTTTATATTTTCAAGCAGTTAATTCACATGAACCCATGCCCAAAATCAATCCTGTTCTTCAAATTCTAGGGACCTTTTCGATCCTATTCCTTACGGTAATCTCAGCTTGCAAAGAGAAAGAACCTATTGACCTACGAATCACCACACTAACCAAAGAAGAGATCGCCATCCAAGCTGAAGCGGCGAGAAATTCCGTCACCCCAGTTCTCGCTGAGGGCTTGAAAATGGAGGTTTGGGGAGTAGACTCCTTGGTCAAAGACCCAATTGCCATCCATGTGGCTGATGATGGATCGATCTACTACAGCCGTTCACCAAGAAGAAACAACGCCGAATTTGATATCAGAGGGCATCAGGATTGGGAAATCCGTTCCATTGCTTTGCAAACTATTGAAGACAAGCGCAACTTCCTCCGAACAGAACTTTCGCCAGAGCGATCTGCTCAAAACGAATGGCTTGCCGACTTGAATGGAGATGGCTCACACGATTGGAAAGACATGTTGGAAGAGCGGAATGAGGTGTTCCAACTTAAGGATACCGATGGAGACGGAATGGCCGATTGGGGTCAAAAGCAGGTATATGACTTTCATGAGGAGGTGACCGATGTGGCTGGGGGTGTGATGAAAACAGAAGATGCGCTCTATGTGGCAGCAGGTCCTGACATGTGGCGCCTCATGGATACCAATGGAGATGGCCTTATGGATGAGAAAAAATCACTTTCTCATGGCTATGGAATCCACATTGGTTTTGGTGCACATGGCATGTCAGGAGTAGAAATGGGGCCTGATGGCAGAATTTATTGGGGCATTGGAGACATTGGTTTTAATGGAAAAGGGGACGATGGCACGGAATACAACCATTCCAACAATGGTGTCATTGCTCGATCCAACCCGGATGGAAGTGATTTCGAAATTTTTGCAGGAGGACTTCGGAATACCCACGAGTTTGTGTTTGATCAGCATACCAACTTGATCTCTGTAGACAATGACGGGGACCATGCGGGTGAAAAAGAGCGCTTGGTATACATTACACGTGGTTCGGATTCCGGCTGGCGGATCAACTGGCAGTTTGGGAAGTACCGCGATCCAAACAACAATACCTACAAGGTGTGGATGGATGAAAAGTTGTTTCTACCGCGCTGGGAGGGACAGGCTACCTTCATTACGCCACCCTTGATGAACTACGTCAGTGGTCCTACAGGAATGGCCTTCAATCCAGGTGCTGGTCTAGGTGAGCGTTGGAAGGATCACTTTTTTGTAGTGGAGTTTGTTGGGAATGCAGCTGGTTCTGGTTTGCATGCCTTCCAATTGCAACCCAAAGGAGCGGCATTTGAACTTACCAAAACTGAAAAAATAGTAGGGAATTTTTTACCTACAGGAATTGATTTTGCTCCCGATGGCTCGATGTTTATGGCGGATTGGGTGAATGGTTGGAATGATAAAGGATATGGGCGGATTTGGAAATTGACCGATGAGACAGCCAAAGGCTGGGCCTTGCAAAAGCAAACCGAAGCTGAAATTAAGGCAGATTATAAAAAATTATCCGAAGCTGACTTGAAGTCAAAGTTGTACTTCGAAGACCTTCGCATCCGAAGAAAAGCTCAATTTGAATTGGTCAAGCGTGGCAAAAAAGGAGCTGACCAGTTTAATCTAGTTATTCAAGATAAGAGCAACCAACTGGCTCGAATCCATGGAATCTTAGGATTGAGCCAATTGGCTAGGTTAGACGATAGAAGCTATGCCAAGCCACTTGTGGCTTTATTGAAAGACGCTGATCCTGAAATCCGCGCTCAAGCTGCCAAGTGGTTGGGAGATATTCGTTACAAAGAGGCAAGCAAGGAATTGATTGCGAATCTGACCCATGAAAATGCACGCGTTCGATTTTTTAGCGCCGAAGCCTTGGGCAGAGCGAAGGATGCAACTGCAATTCAGCCTTTGATTCAATTGCTGGCAGCAAATAATGATGAAGATGCTTTTCTGCGTCACGGGGCCTCGTATGCATTATCTCAAATCGGCCAAGCAGCGCCATTGGCAGCGCTATCCACTCATCCTTCCAAGGCCGTTCGCATGGGAGCAGTTATTGCTTTGAGACGCTTGGCATCCCCTGAGCTAGCCAAGTTCTTGGCAGATGCAGAAGAGGATATCGTCACGGAAGCTGCCCGAGCCATTCACGATGATTTATCCGTGCCTGCAGCGATGCCAAAGTTAGCAGCGCTATTGGCAACTACTCCTTTCAGCAACGAACCCTTGATTCGACGTGTGATCAGTGCCAATCAGCGCCTAGGCAAGGAGGAGAACCTAAACTATGTGCTTGGCTACTTGGCCAAGCCAGGAGTTTCAGAAGCATTGAAAAAAGAATCCTTAGCCACCCTTGGTACTTGGGCAAGCCCTTCAGTTTTGGACCGTGTGGATGGAAGGTATCGAGGAGAAGTAACTCGTGATCCGGCACTTGTCAAGCAAAAAGTGGCAGCTACCTTAGAGCTTCAAGCAAAGAGTTCGGCAGTTGAATTGAGACGTGAATCCATCAAAGCCATGGGCAAACTGGGGATGGTGGATATGGCAGATTTCTTGTTTGGCAAATTGAAAACCGATCCTTCTCAGGAGGTCAAAGTGGAAGCATTGAATTCCTTGGTGGTGATGAATGCATCGAATCTAAGCGATGCCATTGCCTATGCGATGCGCGATGTGTCCGAAGGAGTGCGTGTAGCCGGACTTGGTTTGATCGCACAGACTTCCTTGCCCAATGATCAAAAAGTACCGCTTCTGATGGATATTTTGAAGAAAAGAACCTTAGCAGAGAAGCAAACGGCCTTACTTACGCTAGGAAGCCTAGAAGGAAGCAAAGATTTTAAGGAATGGAGTACCATTTTGGAAGACTTTAAGTTGGGTAAATTGCCAGAGGGTACTTGGATTGAGCTAGAGGAATCAATACTTGCTACAGGTTCTGCCAATTTAAAAACGCAGTACGAGTCCTTGCTCGACCAAAAAGCAGGTGGTGAAGCTTGGAAAAAATATGTGGGTGCCCTTGCACCTGGAAATATTGAAAAGGGAAGAAATATCTTCTTCCAAAATCAAACTGCTCAGTGTATTCGCTGCCATGCCTACGATGATATGGGAGGAAATGCGGGACCTGCATTGGATAACATTGGAAAGACCCTTTCCAAGGAAGATTTGTTGATTGCACTGGTAGAGCCAAGCAAACGACTTTCTCCGGGTTATGGATCGGTTACGCTGACCCTTGTAGCAGGTACGAAAGTCACTGGATTACTTCTAGAAGACAACAAGGACAGCATGCGTGTGAAGGTGGGTACCGAAGTGAAGGAAATTGCCAAGAAAGACATTGCTTCTTCTGCACTGGGAGCATCCAGCATGCCTCCAATGGGTACCTTACTGACCAAGCGTGATATCCGTGATTTGGTAAGCTACCTGAGCACCTTGAAGCGTTCCGAATGAAGAAGGTAGGGAAAGGCATTTTAGTTTTTCTACTGGTCCTGCTGGTTTCCTCCCCCCTGATCCTTATCGGTTGGGGTAGGAGTATGCTGCATGATTCTGAAGTGCCCCAGCAGGAAGAATTGATCCCTTCGGCACCCAAGCAAAAGGTATTGGCTATCTTTCCTCATCCTGACGATGAGGTGACTGTAGCAGGTACGGTCATGGGTCTGAAGGCAGCAGGCCACAAAGTTACCCTGGTCTGTTTGACAAGAGGGGAGAAGGGCAATGCTGCTCAAATTCCATCGGAGGAGGAGTTGGCACGACTGCGTACTGCAGAGATGCAGAAAAGTGCCAAAACCTTGGGTGTAGATGAATTGATCCAGCTAGATTATGCCGATGGGGGTATCGAAGACCTAGGAATGGATAGCTTGAAGTCGGTGGTCTATGCCTTAATTCAGGCCCAGAATCCTGATGTCTTACTTTCTTATGATTCCAAGGTGGGACTTTATGGACATTCGGATCACATGCTCACAGGAAAGGCAGTAGAGGAGGTTTTTCTTGGATTCCGAGGTACTGCAAATTTCGCACCTAAGCAGTTGTTTCAGGTCACTTTGAGTAAAAAACAGATCGAAGTAGCGCTAAAGTTATCGGCAGGTTTTCAGAAAAATTATCCAAAGGACCCTGAAAAAGGTCTGCCTGAACCGGATTTTTCCATTGGAACGCAAGCTTATTTTTCGCGAACCTTACAAGTGATGCAGGCCCACCAAACTCAGAAAAAAGTGCTTCAGGATCTAATGCCTTACCATGATCGGGTTCCTCAATGGATTTACTCTCGAATTTTTGATCGAGAGTATTTTAGAGAGGTGCGTTGAAACACTTGATTTAAAGGAATCCTAATTTTTCTCGAACACGATTCAGAAGGGGAAGGGCTACTCGACGCGCTTTCTCCTCGCCTGCGATTAATCGTGTTTCGATTTCCTCGGGATGGTTCATGAAAAAGTCAAAACGCGCTCGTTCAGCCGCAAATTTGGTCAGAAGGAGATCCAGTAGTTCTTTTTTGGCATGTCCATAGCCAAAGTTACCTCCGAGGTATTGTGCTCTCAATGCTTGCGTTTGTGCCGGAGAGGCCATTAAGCTATACAATTTGAATACGGTACAAGTATCTGGGTCTTTGGGTTCTTCCAAAGGAGTGCTGTCCGTGATGATTGCATTTACATTTTTCTTGAGCTCCTTCTCAGGCAAGAAAATATCCAAGATGTTTTGGTAAGATTTGCTCATCTTCTGGCCATCCGTACCTGGAATAGTCATGACATCTTCAGCGATTCGTGCCTCTGGAAGCGTAAGGATTTCTTCTTCAAGGGTATGATTGAAGGTACTCGCTAGGTCTCGAGCCATTTCCAAGTGTTGAAGCTGGTCTTTTCCAACGGGTACCAAGTTGGCGGAATACAATAAAATATCCGCGGCCATAAGTACGGGGTAGGTAAATAAGCCTGCATTCACATCTGCCAACCGAGACGATTTGTCCTTAAAGCTATGTGCATTGGCAAGCATGGGGAAGGGTGCAAAGCAATTGAGGTACCAGCTCAGTTCAGCCACTTCTGGGATTCTGGATTGGCGGTAAAAAACTGTCTTTTCAATGTCTAGTCCGAAGGCCAACCAAGCAGCAGCTACTGCCAGTGTGTTTTGCTTGCGTATGGCTCCATCCTTTTGACTGGTAAGCGAATGAAAATCTGCAATGAAGATGAAAGATTCCTCCTTGCTGTTTTGCTCAATCAATTGAATAGCAGGAACTATTGCTCCTAAAATATTTCCTAAGTGGGGTCTTCCCGAACTCTGAATCCCTGTTAAAACTCTTGCCATTGGGTCAATTTTGATGCAAATTAACTAAATCAGGCTACATAACTGCCATATTTTTTTGTTACTTGCAGGCATGATTCGGCTGTTTTTATTTCTTTTTTCAGGACTTTTGTTTGGATTGCAAGGCTATGCACAGCAGCAAGGTCCATCCAAATTAGTATGGAAAGTTAACCGGATTGATTTGGGTACAATTCTACAAGAGCAGGGAGTTCAATCTGTGGCCTTTGACTATACGCTAAGCCAAGGTGGAGCCTTTGCTATTCAAGAAGTTTTCACTGATTGCGGCTGTACCACGATTGATTATTCAAAGGATTCCATAGTTCTAGGTCAGTCTGGAAAAGTTTTAGTTGACTTTGATCCTAGTTCTGCCGCCGGTTTCTTCTCCAAATTGGTACTTGTGAGGGGTAACAAAGGACAGGTGCAGGACTCACTTTTTATTGAAGGGATTGCAATACCTTATCCTTCCAACTTGGAGCGAAATTATCCTGTGAAATTGGGGGATTTGGGATTTCGCATGAAGAAGGTAAACATGGGTGATGTATTTGATAATGAACCCAAAGTGAAGTTTTTGGAGTTTTTCAATTACGGATCAAAGCCTTTGGAAAAAAAGTACATACAGGTAAAGTCTCCTGATTTTATCCAAGTGGAGCAAGTCCAAGAATTGGTAAGACCTCAGGAAAGAGGCTTGTTGAAAATTAGCTATGCTGCCAGTATGCGTTCGGAACTCGGAGCTGTAGCTGATCAAATTCAAGTTAAATGGGGCGCAGCGGAACCTATTGAGCTGTCCATTATTGCTGAC
>JBIIGH010000095.1:0-8879 GCA_044236565.1 Algoriphagus sp.
GTCGATTTGGATTTATAGTACTGCCGCAAAGATAGGAATCAAAACACGTTTGAGCAGCTAGTTTAGAAATACTATTTGGAAGCCATTTTGTTTTTAGCTGATTTTCAAAAGTTTATTCCCTTTTATCCAGCAAACCTTTACATAATTTTAAAAATGAGGAGATTCTGAAAAAATCTTTTGATTTTTTTTTAAAAAGCCTCAAAAAATCAAGCAGCGATTAATTGAAGGATCACTCTATTAAAATAGCATAATTCGATAATATTTAGAATAATATTTGGTTAAACTAAAAAATAATTAAAAATACCAAATTTTAAATGGGTAAATAGGTTGCAAAAAATTTGCACATCCACAGTTAATGCCTATTTTTGAAGGCAACATGTAAACCCAAAAGTAACGATTCAGGATAATTCAACCTATGGCGGGAAAATCACAGGATAAAGTGCAGCAGGAAGCCAGTATTCAGCAGAATCAGGTTTTAGAAGATTTTAGATGGGCAGTGACCAGTAGACATGCTTCCTTGATGGGAAGAAAAGAGGTGTTTATGGGGAAGGCCAAGTTTGGAATTTTTGGCGATGGAAAAGAGTTGGCTCAACTAGCCATGGCTCACGCATTTCAAAAAGGAGATTTTAGAGCAGGCTACTACCGAGACCAAACCTTTATGATGGCTTTGGGCGAATTGACTGTTCGGCAGTACTTCGCTCAACTATATGCACATACGAACGTAGAAGCGGATCCTGCAAGTGCAGGAAGACTGATGAATGGGCATTTTGCTACTCGTTCTCTAAACGAAGATGGTAGTTGGAAATCGCTGACTTCTCAATACAATGCCTCAGCAGACATTTCTCCTACTGCCGCACAGATGCCCAAACTATTGGGTTTGGCTTTTGCCTCTAAACTATATAGAAATAATAAAGGCCTGAAAGACTTCACTGACTTTTCAGTCAATGGCAATGAGGTTGCTTGGGGAACCATTGGGAATGCCTCGACTTCAGAAGGCATGTTTTTTGAATCCATGAATGCCGCAGGTGTGCTCCAAGTGCCGATGGTTGTGGCTGTCTGGGACGATGGATTTGGGATTTCAGTCCCACAAGAGTTTCATACCACCAAAGGAAGTATTTCGGAAGCCTTACTTGGTTTGCAGCGAACAGATACCGAAAAGGGATTTGAAATTTTACGCGTAAAAGGATGGGATTACGAAGCATTGATGCAAGCATTTGCCACAGCTGGACAGCTGGCGCGCGAATCGCATGTTCCAGTACTGCTGCATGTGGAAGAAATGACTCAACCGCAAGGCCATTCTACCTCTGGCTCTCACGAGCGCTACAAAAGTAAGGAGCGATTGCAATGGGAGAATGATTGGGATTGCATTCTCAAGTTTAAAGAATACATCATCTCTTCCGGATTTGCTACTGCGGATCACCTAGATGAGATAGAAGCGGTGGCAAAAGTGGAAGTGAAGCGGCAGAAAGATGCTGCTTGGGCTGAATTTGCAGGAGAAATCAAAGCAGAATTAGAAGAGGCGCTATTGTTGATTCGAAGCACTGCCGAAAAATCTACCCGTAAAGTTCTATTGATTCAGCTTGCTGATGATTTGAAGAAAACCATCAATCCTATTCGTAAGGATGTAGTTAGCACGGTTCGAAAAGTTTTGTTTTTGCTGCGTGCTGAGGGAGAAGGAATTAAGAAAGAGTTGAAAGACTGGTATTCCCAACTACAGGAGAAGAATTTTGACCGCTACAATAGTCATTTGTACAGCCAAACGGCAACTGCTGTTACCAACTGCCAAGTAATTCCAGCTCAGGTCAATGAGAATTCACCTCTAGTAGATGGCCGAGAAATTTTACAAGCATTTTTTGACTACACCTTGGAGCATAATCCTCAATTCTTTGCTTTTGGAGAAGATGTGGGTAAAATAGGTGATGTCAATCAAGCATTTGCAGGTCTTCAAGCGAAACATGGAGAATGGCGCGTGATGGATACGAGCATTAGAGAGTGTACCATTATCGGCCAAGGCATTGGCGCAGCATTACGAGGTCTTCGTCCAATGGCCGAGATCCAGTACCTAGACTATCTCCTGTATGGCATCCAGTTGCTTTCGGATGACCTTGCTACACTTACCTACCGCACCAAAGGAGGTCAAAAAGCACCGCTAATTGTACGTACAAGAGGACATCGTTTGGAAGGTGTCTGGCATTCGGGATCTCCGATGGGCATGATCTTGTCTAGCCTTAGAGGAATGATTGTTTGCGTGCCAAGAAACATGACTCAAGCGGCGGGGATGTATGCTGCCCTTCTGCAATCTGATGAACCTGCATTGGTGATTGAATGCTTGAATGGCTACCGTCTAAAAGAGCAAATGCCTCAAAATATGGGTCAATACACCGTGCCAATGGGGATTCCAGAAGTTCTTCGGGAAGGAAATGATTTAACTGTGGTTACTTACGGTAGCATGTGCCGTATTGTGATGGATGCAGCTGCCGAACTTGCGGAAATTGGACTTTTTCTGGAAGTGATTGATGTGCAGACGTTACTTCCTTTCGATACGCATGGCATAATTGGTCAATCGATACAAAAAACGAACCGCGTACTTTTTGCCGATGAGGATGTGCCAGGAGGAGGAACTGCCTTTATGCTGCAGCAGGTGTTGGATAATCAGGGGGTATATCCGTATTTGGATGCTGCTCCCCAAACTTTAGCTGCTCAGGCACATCGACCTGCATATTCTACGGATGGGGATTATTTCTCAAAGCCAAGTGTAGAGGATGTCGTGGAGAAAGTGTATCAGATCATGCATGAATCCAATCCCAAAAAGTTTCCCGCCCTGTAAAAAGAAAGAGCTAGTTTTAAACTAGCTCTTTCTTTTTATTTCCTACTGATCTGTTTGAGGGTTACCGATGCACTTGAAACCTCATTGGATCGATTGAGTGCGCGATCTTGAACTTGTACATCTATTCGAAGCGTGTCGTTTCTGAAAATGGACTCCCATCCTGAGGAAAGCATGCGGTAGGTGATTTTTCCTTCTACAGCTTGTCCAACTTCTGTAGTTAAGATCCTTGGAAATCGCCCATTGAAGGTAGTGAAGAATGGAGGGTCTTGCCACCTGAATTCTCGAAATTGTCCGTTTCGCTTGATGAAGAAGCGAACAAAAATATTGTATTGATTGTCGTTTTTTTCAACCCAGAGCGTATCCTTGAAGATGGTATTGTTTATAATGGGATCAATTACCCAATCGATGGGATTGTAGCGTGGAGCAGTACTTGGTCTTCTGGAGTAGGTAATAAAGTTTCCCGCAGCATCTTTTTTGTAGTTGAGCGGATTGAAAGGAGGGTTAATGTCAGTCGCTGACAAACCCAAATCTCCCTCTGCATCTTTAAAATTGAGCGAAAGCAGCAAGGAGTCTTGTCCAGGAGTGCCTACGTATTCCAAACTAGAAAATTCAATTTCAGGCGTACTCGGAAAATTCTCTGGTGGGCTGATACAGGAGTAGCCCAACATAGTAAAACCAAACAATAAATAAGAATAGTTTTTCAAACGCATGGATGAAGGTACATTTACATTCCGAAACAAGGTGGACCTGTTAGGAGGAGCCAAGATATAAAACGATGGAAGAATTTAAAAGTTTTTCAAAAAGGTTGGAAACCTTGACTTTGGATCATTTTGAAGATTTTGCGCTGGAGTTGGCTCAGTTTCAAGCAATCCACAATCCGATTTATGCGGCCTACCTGAAGGCAAGAAAAATTCAACCTTCAAGCATTCAAACGCTGGAAGCCATTCCCTTTTTACCCATTCAATTTTTTAAGGATAGCCAAGTTTATTGTGGAAACCCCGAATATGCTACCCAAGTGTATAGCAGTAGTGGTACGACAGGAGCAATTACAAGTAAACACTTGCTGTGGTCAGAGGAATTTTACCTCAATCATGCGCAACGCCTATTCGAAAAAGAATATGGCTCCTTGTCAGATTTTCATGTTCTCGCTTTGCTTCCGGCATATTTGGAGCGACCTGGAAGTAGTTTGGTTGCGATGGCAAGCCATTTTATCCAAGAAAGCAAGTCAGAAGCTTCTGGATTTTATTTGTACAATCAACAGGAACTTTTGCAGCGATTGCAAGAACTCTCTCAGGGAAGCCGAAAAGTGTTGCTTTTGGGAGTGACTTTTGCGCTCTTGGATTTGGCAGAGTCTCAAACCAATTTTAATGCATTTCCTAATTTAATCGTGATGGAAACGGGGGGGATGAAGGGAAGAAGGAGGGAGATGATTCGTGAAGAGGTGCATCAACAATTGCGGGCATTTTTTAAGGTAGCCCACATCCATTCCGAATACGGAATGACTGAGCTACTTTCACAGGTCTATTCCAAGGGAAACGGCAAGTACGCCCTCCCAAGTTGCATTCGGATCATGCTTCGTGACCTGAATGACCCATTCAGTCTTTCCTCTCGTAGTCAGGGTGGGATCAATTTGATTGACTTAGCAAATTTTCATTCTTGTGCTTTTATCGAAACCCAAGATATAGGGAGGTGGGACGAAAACGGGTTTTTAGAAGTTCTAGGCCGATTTGATCATTCCGACCTTAGAGGTTGTAATTTATTAGTGCAGTAATTTTTGGTGAACCAACTTGTTGGTTCGGTAATTGCTTTAGAAAAAATTAATAAACATCTTTAGCTATCTAATCGATCTTCTATGAAACGAATTGCCTCAGTAGCGCTTGTAATTTCACTTTTAGCTTTGGCCTCTTGTGCATCCACTAGACCATGTCCTGCTTATGCCAAGGAAATCACTCCTAAAAAGGGATTGAGCTAAAAAAAATATGCTGACTTAATAGTCAGCATATTTTTTTACATCTTCAAGGCTGATTGTTTGTTCTCCTAGGATTACAAGCCTTTCTACCACATTGCGCAGCTCCCGGATGTTTCCAGTCCAGGGCAACTCTTTTAAGCGCTCTATAGCTTCCTTGCTAACCTTCTTTTTTACGCTGCCACTTTCTTGCGCGATGTCCTCGAGAAATTTATCCAAGAGCAGCGGTATGTCCTCCTTTCGCTCTCGTAATGGAGGAACATGAATTAAAATCACACTTAATCGGTGATACAAATCCTCACGGAATCTTCCGGCTTCAATTTCTTTCTTCAGATCCTTGTTCGTCGCAGCTAGAACACGTACATCCACTTTGATGTCTTTGTCGCTGCCTACTCGGGTGATTAAATTTTCTTGGAGTGCTCTCAACACCTTGGACTGCGCAGGTAGGGACATGTCGCCAATTTCGTCTAGAAAAAGCGTGCCTCCATGGGCTTGTTCAAACTTCCCCGTACGCTGTTTGTGTGCGGAAGTAAAGGAGCCCTTTTCATGACCAAATAGTTCAGATTCAATCAATTCAGATGGAATTGCTGCGCAATTGACGGCTACATAAGGTTGGTCTTGACGCTTACTTTTTTGATGGATCCAATGGCCTACCAACTCTTTTCCAGTTCCATTTTGGCCCGTAATCAGGACACGTGCATCTGTTGGCCCAACTTTTTCAATGGTATCCTTTACAGCTTGTAGGGCAGGGGATTCGCCTACCATGTCAAACTTCTTGGACAATTTTTTCTTCAAGACCTTAGTTTCGGTGACCAGCTGCTTTTTGTCCAGCGCATTGCGGACAGTTAAAAGCAAGCGGTTGAGATCTGGTGGCTTTGAGATAAAATCAAATGCCCCCTTTTTAGTTGCTTCAACGGCCGTTTCGATCGTTCCATGTGCTGAAATCATGATGAATTGCGGGGAGCGATCCAACTGCTTCACTTGGTCCAACACATCCATTCCATCAAGAATTGGCATTTTCACATCGCAAAGAACCAAATCCACCTCTTCGTCTTTGATTTTTTGTAAACCTTCTGCACCATCTTGGGCCTCGATCACCTCGTATTTCTCATACTCCAAGATCTCGCGAAGGGAGGCACGAATAAAGCGTTCGTCGTCGATTATTAGGATTTTTGCCATAGCTGTAAAGTAATAAAAAAGTGCAAGTCTGTAAGCCGGGTTCTGTTGCAATGCTCTCTTCGAACGAATCGAATGTAGCAATTGCTCTTGCCATTTATCTCGATCTTGGTTCACACCAAGACTCCATCGATCTACCCACCTCGGAATTCCTTTCCGAAGAAAAGAAATCGAACGAGCAGCTCTTTGCCCGAGGTCTATTTGATCTTTCAACCCATAAGGTTTGCCCTGCCCTCCACATCACTGTGGAGGCGGTGGGCTCTTACCCCACCTTTTCACCCTTTCCTTTGTAGGGGACACAAGACAAGTCTTGGCCATTTCCAAAGGTGGTTTGTTTTCTGTGGCACTAGCTGTACCCTGACCGTCACCAGTCAAAGCCCTTCCCGTTAGGAAGTATGGCGCTCTTTGTTGCCCGGACTTTCCTCCCTGAATAAACAGAGCGGCAAGACGACTTGCACCCTGCAAAGTACGGGAATTTTGGGGAATAGGTCTGAAAAGCCAAATGCAAAGTGAAGATTCCTCTAAATTTTATTCAACTAAAAAAAACCTTTTGACCAGTACTTTGTTATCTATCAGAACATTAGATGATTTTTTTCATAGTGCTGGGTTGAGCCGCTCCGAAAGGAGCGGTTCTTTTTTGTGCCCATTTGAGGACTACCCTAGAAGGGATTCTATGTATCTTTGAAAAAAAATATCCGAATGATTTTAGTTGGTGATGTAGTATTGTCTGATGACATCAAAGAAAACTTTTTCGTGTGCGACCTAGAAGCCTGCAAAGGAGCCTGTTGCGTAGAAGGGGATTCAGGTGCTCCTTTAGAAGATGAGGAAACCAAAATCTTAGAAGATATCTATCCTTTGGTAAAGGACTACATTACAGCAGAAGGTAGGCAAGTGATTGAGGCACAGGGAACTTGGGTGATTGATGCCGATGGAGATAAAGTAACGCCCACCCTTGGAGCTAATCGAGAGTGTGCTTATGCGCTTTACGACGAACGAGGGATCTTGAAGTGTGGGATAGAGCAAGCGTATTTGGCTGGCAAAACCTCTTGGAAAAAGCCGATTTCATGTCACCTTTACCCCATTCGAGTGACCAAATACGATCAATACGATGCTTTGAATTACAATCGCTGGCATATTTGTGATCCTGCTTGCCAATTGGGAAAAAGCCTTCAGGTTCCACTCTATACTTTTTTGAAAGATGCCCTGGTGCGTAAATATGGTGCCGCTTGGTATGCCGAACTGGTTGAAGATATCGAAGGATCCAAAAAAGCCTAGATTCTCAAATGGTTGCTTAAAGCACCATCTTTTCGATGGCCAATTCGGCAATTTTTTGATAGCCTAAATCTGAGGGGTGTACTCCATCCGCAGAAAAGAATTCCGGTTGCAAATCCATAGGGATGGGATGGTAAATTACCTTGGGATCATTCGCTGCAATGTCTTCCATCTCACGCTGTAAATAAGCTCGTTGCTTGGAAAGAAAAGCCCTCATTTGTTCTGAAAATGCAGGAAATAGGTGCACAGGAGGAATTGCAGCGAGGTAAATCCAGTCGGCATCGGTTTCTTCTTGAATTTGTTGAATCAAAGACCTCAGCTCTTGTTTAAATTCCTGTGGGGAGGTCAATAAAAAGCAATCATTTGCCCCCAAGAATAGGATAACTCCTTCACTAGTGGTCGTTCTTGATTTCTTCTGCAGTTGATATAGCGAAAAAGCGTCTTTTACCCGCAATCCCTTTTTTCCGATGGTTTCGATTTGGTAGGAATCTCCTAACATTCGAGAAAAATTGCCCGCAAGTGTATGTGTTGCAGCACTTGCTCCCACACCAGCTACGGTGGATTCGCCTAGGAGGAGGACATGCTTTTCACCTTGACCCAAAGTCAGTAGAGAAGACTGGGAGGGGAGTTTGGGGCTAGACTTGCGAACTTTTTTGGCTTGGTAAACCAAATAGGGAAGCCATGGAAAAAGCTGAAGCTGAAACAACCAGTAGGGAGCCATTTAACCTCCTACTTTTTTTGCGCCGTATCCTGCCTGTATCAAAACTTGAACAACCTTTTCCCGATGATCTCCTTGGATCAATATTTCTCCATCTTTGGTAGAACCGCCAACGCCACACTTGTTTTTTAGGAGCTTACCCAATTCTTTTAGATCATCTTCTGTGCCTACAAAGCCTTCAATGAGGGTAACCTGCTTGCCAGCCCTAGATTTTTTGTCTAACAACACTTTCAGTTTCTGTTGAGAAGGAGGGAGAGTTTCTTGGGACTCATCTGAACCAACTTGGTAATCAAAGGAATCAGCAGTGGAGAAAACAATGCCATCTCGTTTTTTCCAGTCGTTATTTTTTTTGCTCATGAAATGGGTAATCGGTCTTAAAGTTAAACTTTCGGATGTGCGGCCCTCAAGGTCCAAACAGGCCTTTTGGAATGGTTGACCACATCCTCTGCAATGCTTCCCGTGAGTAGATGCAGAATGCCTGTTCTCCCATGGGTAGCCATCGCAATCAAATCAGCCCCAATATCGTCAGCAAACTCAAGAATTCCAGATTCTTCCGAAAGGGAATTGTAAATCTCGGTATGTACCTGTACAAACTTGTATCGATGGATGAATTTATCTAGCCTTTGCTGAGCCTCCCTGCTGGTGATAAAGTTCCCAGGGGTAGAAATGCTTACAAAGTAAAACTGGGCATCAAAAACCTGTTGCATGTTTTTGATTCGTGCGGCCAAGTCCCCATCCAACTCATCAAAAGAAGAGGCAAAAACTACTTTTTTTAGTTGGGAGGGATCAGTTGCTCCCTTGATCGTGATCACAGGACAGGGGGCATTCCGTACAATTTTTTCGGTGGTACTTCCAATCCAAAATTCCTCCCATCCTGAGGTTCCTGAGGAACCCATGACTACAAGATCTGGCTTTTTTTC
>JBIIGH010000103.1:0-8283 GCA_044236565.1 Algoriphagus sp.
CCTACCCGTCTTGCTTGAGTTTATGAAAGAAAAAAACTACCGCTTCACTAGCGTGGACGCAGAAGGACGCTACGGAAAGGTCAACCTTTTGTTTACAGTTATGAAGCGGGACCAGCTGCCTGAATTTATCTCCCGAGTAAAGCAAATGGATGAAAAGGCCTTTTACACCATAGAAAGTGTGAAGCGCGTATCTGAGGATGAATTCAATATCATGGACGATAAGCCTCGATTCCGCACTCGCATCTTCAACCGTGCCCGAACCTAATGAGTAACAGCTGGTTTCAATTTCAACAGTTCCGAGTAGCGCAAGACCGCTGCGCCATGAAGATCAGTACCGATGCAGTCTTGCTAGGCAGCTTGGTTCAAAGCGATGCGCCCAAGCAAATCCTAGATATCGGAACAGGAACGGGCGTCATCGCCCTGATGCTGGCCCAGCGGTTTCCAGAAGCTAGCCTTACTGCATTGGAACTTGATCCCGAGGCAGCCAGCCAAGCAAGGGAAAATTGTGAACAAAGCCCTTTTTCGGAACGATTGACTGTCCTGCAAGGTAGATTTCAAGATTTTCCTGAGGAAGAACGCTTTGATCTACTCGTCAGTAACCCACCCTTTTTTCCAGATCACCTCCCGGCTAGTGACCCCAAGAGACATCAAGCCCTACACACCGACAGCTTGTCTTTTGAGGAGCTGTTGCACAAGGCAAGTCAAGTCCTTACACCTTCCGGTTCCTTCTGGGTGATTTTACCTCCACGGCAGATGCAAGATTTTATCCAATACGGCGCAGCTCATGGGTTATTTCCTCTTACTCGAGTAGGCATTCGAGATACTGCTGCCAAGCCCATCCACCGGGAAGTGGTAAGCTTTACTTTTTCGGAGGCCTTAGCAAGCACTCGTCCTGAGGAAATCCTCCTAAAAAATGAAGACGGCAGCTATTCAGAAAGGTATCAGCAGCTGATTTCTGGATTTTTATTGGGGTTTTAACAAAAAAATTGCTCTTTTCTACTTCTATTTCTTTGCGGAACGCCTAAAAAATTGTTCCTGCCCCTAAAAACCCTATTTTTGTCAGTTGACTAGACCACTATTCCATGCAAAAACTACGTACTGCATTTGTTTTTTTGATGCTATTCGTCTCCTGGTCCTGTACTGAGGAAGAGAATACACCGATTCTTGTATCGACCGAAGACATCTTGTTTGTGGGCGGCGATAAACTACGCGTCTCGGGCAGACTTCTGACCAATCGAGAAGTTTTCGCCGATGAACATGGATTTGTCTTTTCTACAGATGCCTCCTTCTCCAGCCCCATCCTGCTATCCTTGGGTGAAAAAACAGAGCCTGGACGATTTATTGGTGAAAAAAATGGGTTTAAAATCGGGCAAACCTACTTTGTAAAAGCCTTCGCCGAAGTAGATGGTCAACGCTTGGAAGGGCAAGCCGTGGAATTAAAAACATTGACCCCCTCCATCGCACGTTTTTCTCCTACCTATTCCTCAGCCGGAAATGAACTAGTCATCGAAGGCAAGAATTTTCCAGAAGGCACCCAAGTTTTCTTCGGCAGCCAGCAGGCCCAGGTACTCAAAAACGTATTTGAATCAAAAATAACGGTAAAAATTCCCCCTGCAACGGGACAAGTAGTAGTCCCCATCAAACTTGTAATCCAAGGTAAAGAGTATACCATTCCCGCATCATTCGAATACCAGGCAGGGAAATACGCCAAGGTAGCCGACTTCCCTGGTAACCTTCGGATTTACGACAACACTTTCTTTTCAAACAGCTCTGGGTTCCACGTTGGGCTTGGAAAAATCAAACTAGGAGATAATTACGCTGGTTTCCAGCGCTTCAATCCCGCTACAGGTACTTGGTCGGAAGTTAGCTTCCCAGGTAACAGACGCAGATTTGCTTTCGCTACGACCAACTACCTCGGGGGTGGCGCCTTGGAACCGTCACGCGATCAATTTGTGTATGACCGAAGCCTTTGGAAAATCAACGGAAGCACATTCGAGCGCCTAGGTGACCTCCCTTTTAACTCCCGTGAGGCTTTGGCTGTGGAATGGGAAGGAAAATTACTCCTTTTTGGTGGCCTCGATGGAGCTGGCTTCCTTGTCAGATCCTATGATCCACAGAGCAGATCCTGGAGCAATAAACAGAATGCACCTGTTTCGCTGAGCCGAAATGGGGCCGCCTTTGTATGGAATGCACGCGTGATGGTATTGGCTAGCAATGGACAGGTATGGGAATATCAACCTACTTCCGATACCTGGCAGATCGTAACTACCTACCCCGGAAATAAGGGCCAAGGATTTCCTATCGCAGAAGTAATCGGTAAAAAAGCCTACTTGGGACTATATAGAGCCACCCAAGAGCTCTGGGAACTGAACCTAGAAACCCTCACCTGGAAAGTAAAAAATCAAATCATCGGTTTCCCGCAAAGTATCAACAGCGGCCACTTCCAGTTCAATGGCTCAATTTATTTTCTCCGTGCCCCCGAAGAATCCGTAAGTGGATCCTTGACCATGGAATTGTTCAAATTTGACCCCGACGCGATCTAAGCCTATCCCCATGAAAAAAATACTTCTTTTTCTCTTTTTAGTAGTTGGGCTTTCATCCGCATGGGCCCAAACTCCCGCGGTAAAGCGAGAGGTGGTTGGCCGAGATATTGGCCAGCTCAAAGGCATCAAACTTTCGGGTAGAATCACCGATGAGATCACCGGAGAGGCCCTTGTAGGAGCTACGGTCAGAATTCCAGAGCTCGATCTGACCCGAATTACCGATGACAATGGCAGCTTTGAACTGGAAGTTTCCCGGGCAGAATACACGCTCGAGTTTCGGTATGTAGGCTATGAAACAAAGATTTACCCCATCACTGCAGTTGGGGACGGAAGGCTCACCATCAAGATGCTTCAAGAGGATTTTACCCTGGATGACGTTGTGATCTATGGCAGTGATCCCGAGAAAAATATTAAGTCCACCAACATGGGTGCGGTCACGCTCAGTGTCAATACCATGCGAGAACTGCCTCCATTTATGGGAGAAATCGACATTGTCAGGTCTCTAGCAACACTTCCTGGTGTCAGTCAAGTGGGAGAAGCTTCCTCAGGACTCAATGTTCGCGGAGGTGGCGTAGACCAAAACTTGATTCAATTTGCCGGTGCTCCGATCTACAATCCTTCGCACATGTTTGGCTTGTTCACTGCCTTCAACCCTGACATGGTCAACGACGTGACCCTCTACAAAGCCGTGGTTCCTGCTCGATTTGGAGGTAGAAGCTCGGCTATTTTGGACATCCTTCCCAAAGCTGGAAGCGTGGACAAATGGGGAGGAGACTTCATGGCCAGCAACTTCTCCGGAAAGCTCTCCCTCAATGGACCCCTGATCAAAGACAAGGTATCCATCCTCGGAGGCTTTCGAATCTCCTATATCAACTGGCTGCTGCAATCACTCAGCAATACTACGCTGAACAACTCCAATGCTAATTTTTACGATGGAAATGTGGTGATTAGTGCACCCTTATCGGAAAACAACGAGTTTACTTACAGCTACTACACCAGCTACGATGACTTTGCTTTTGCTTCAGACACCACTATCTCTTGGCAAAACAATGCTCATTCCCTCCAGTGGAAAAGCAAACTGTCGGATAAACTCAAACTGGAAGCACTCGGGTTTTACTCGCTTTACGACTATGGAATCTTCAACCAATCTGGCCTCAACAACTTTGAAATTAATTCCAACATCAAAGACATGGGGGGGCGAACCTTTTTTACCTACAGCCTAAGCCCTACCCAAACCTTTACCGCAGGAGCGGAATTCAAGCAGGTGAGTGTGCAACCAGGAGAGCTCGTCCCCACAGGCACTGAGGCGGACCTGCTCCCCAAAAAGGTACAAAATGAGTTTGGGCGAGAGGCTGCTGCCCACTTCCAGCACGAGCTAGAGCTGGGAGAAAAGATTGGACTTAGCTACGGCCTCCGCTATGACTTCTACCAATACCTCGGCGACCGCACCGTAAGAACCTACAGAGAAGGACAGCCTGTATCAGATGGATCCGCCATCGGAGAAACAAACTATGCCAAAGACGAAGTCATCCAAACTTACGATGGACTAGCGCCACGCGCATCGTTCCGCTACTCCTTCAACAAAGCAAGTTCGGTCAAGTTGGGCTACAACAAAATGTACCAGTTTATCCACCTCATCTCCAATACCGCCACCATAGCGCCTTCGGATGTATGGAAACTCAGTGATGGATTTTTGAAACCACAGATTGCCGATCAGTTCTCCTTGGGATATTACAACAACTTTAAGGGGAACATCTTTGAAACTTCTGTAGAGGTCTACTACAAAGACCTTCAAAACGTGGTGGAATACAAAGACGGCGCCAACCTGATTTTACAAAACCATTTAGAAACCGAGTTGATCCCTGCACAAGGGCAATCCTATGGACTTGAATTGTATGTCAAGAAAAACCTGGGCACCTTGACTGGATGGATTTCCTACACCTATTCCCGATCCTTACGACGTGTGATTACCCCCTTTGAAGAGGAAAACATCAACAATGGAGCCTGGTATGCTTCCAACTTTGACAAGCCGCATGACTTGACCTTGATCGGTAATTACAAGGTGAGTACCAACGCCTCTATTTCGGCTACCTTTGCCTACAGTACCGGCAGGCCAATCACTTTCCCAGAAGCAAAATTTGATTTTTCAGGCAACAACCTGGCCTACTTCAATAGCCGAAATCAACAACGACTTCCTGACTTTCATCGACTTGATTTCTCTGTCAATTTTAAGTTGAATGGTGAAGGCAAGTTTTTTGATGGCGACTGGACCTTTTCTGTGTTGAATGTCTATGGACGCAAAAATCCATTTTCTATCTTCTTTGACGATGCCGCCAACCAGCCTCCACAGGCCTTCCGATTGGCTCTTTTGGGCATCCCACTACCAAGTTTAAGTTACGCCATTAGCTTCTAAAAGCCATGTTGAAAAGACTACTCTATTTAATCCTAGTTCTTCCAATGGCCTGCGTCGACCCCTATGAGGTTGAGGTGCCAGAAGGAGCTCAGCTGCTTACCGTAGAAGGTATTATATCGACGGGACCAGGTCCCCATGCCATTACCCTCACGCGCAGCGCCACCTACGGCAGTATTTTTGAAGGACTGATTCGTCCCGTTTCCTTGGCCACTGTGGTGGTTCGTGACAACGAGGGCAATGTCACCTTCCTAACTGAAGGTACGGATGCCAAAGGAACCTATTTCACCCCTGCCAACTTTTCTGCTCAAGTAGGCCGGTCCTATACCTTGCAAATTCAAACCGCTGAGGGGAAGGTGTATACCTCCACTCCAGAGCGTGTGGCAGCTGTACCAGCAATTCAATCCTTGAACATCCGAACCGTAACAGTCCCAACCGAAGGAAGCGATGTGCCTAAATCAGGAATTCAGCTTCTTGTAGAACTCAAGGATCCTGCCGATGAAAATAACTTTTACTACTGGAGAAATGGTCCTGCAGTTTATATTCTAGAAACAAGACCAGACTTATTTACCCCACGACCTTCCCCTGCAAATCCAAACCGGACCCCGCAGCCAAAAGATTGCTGTGTGCAATGTTTCCGCTATGAAGCGAGCAATAATCAAAGCCTCTTTGTGGTCAATGACGACAACTTCAATGGCTTAAGCACCCGTATCCCTGCCTCCTTTATCGCAGACGACGGCCTTCGATTTGTCAACAAATTTCGAATGGACCTCAAGCAATACAGCATCTCCCAAGGAGCCTATCGATTCCTGCGCTTGGTGAAGCAGCAAGCTGAAATCTCTGGTTCTATCTTTGATCCTCCTCCAGCAACGATTCGTGGAAATATGCTCAGTTTGGACAATCCAGACGAGGTGGTGCTCGGCTATTTTATGGCAGGAGGCGAAACTTCCCGTCGAATATATGTGGATAAAAATGACTTGACCTTCAAGCAAAATCGAGCAATCATTCCGGACGATTGCCGAGTCATTTCTGGAGCATTTATCGATCCTCCCGCAGACTGGAGACCCTAAAACGAAAAAAGACCAACTTGCCTGTTGGTCTTTTTTCGTTTTATATGTTTTGGTTTAATTTCCAATAAGGAAGGTAAGGTTTGAAGTTCCATAAAAAGGGCTGTGAACTGTGGACCGTGATCTGTGGACGATTTCCTTTTAAAGAATCAATCCACCACCCGCTCCTCAAACCGAATCCCCTCCTCTTCCAAGGCCACCAGAATAGGCAAATAAATTTCCGGTACCACAGGAAGCTGCAGTCCACGCAGGGAAATTTCGCCCTTCAAAAAGAGGTCCACGGCAATCGCTAGTGGTAAGCCCACCGTCTTTGCCATGGCGGTATAAGTCGCGTCTTTCCCTTCCTCGACTAAACTAGAAATCACCTTTTTGATTCCAGTTTGGGTTTGAATCTCAAACTGATGTTGCATCACAATCAGGTCTCGGTCAGCTGGCTGAAGTGACCAATGGGCCTCCAAAATTGCTTGCAGCAATTGTGCGGGGCTACCTTCGGTAATTGGCAGTGTAATGGACTCAAATAGCCCCAACCACTGCAACTTTTCAAAGGTGGGAAAGTCTAAGTCTTGAATTACTTCTGCCAATTTTTCCTCCACCGAGTGCTGCTCGGACCAGGGAAGAAAAGTATTCAAAAACTGGCGGTAGGTACTGCCAAGAGGCAACTGCAACACGGCGGTATCGTCTGTCATCCCTAACTGTACAAATACATCCCAAGCCTTGCAGAATCCCGCTCGACGAAGTGTCCCTCGAAGGAGGGTGTCTACATGCTGCAATCCATAAATTGCTTGGTAGTTCAAGGAATCTCGATTGGGGTAACCATCAAAATCCCCCAAGCCTGGAAAACTGATAGTTTCTACTCGCTTGAATAGCTGCTGGTAGGGAACCAACTTCACTTCTCCATGATCTAGAAACTTGGAGGTTCCTTGGCCTGCCAAGACCACATTCCGGGGGTTCCAGGTAAACTTGTATTTCCAGGGATTGTCTTCACTTTGAGGAGCCAACAAGCCTCCACAATACGACTTGAAGGAGCGAATCACTTCTCCCTTTGCTTTTGCCTCATGGATGATTTTCAGGGCAGACATGTGGTCAATTCCTGGGTCTAGCCCACATTCGTTGAGAAAAAGAAGCCCTTTGGCTTCAATCTCGGACCGCATGGCTCGCAGTGCTTCACTTTCGTAGGATGCGGTGAAAAAATGTTTGCCCAACTCCAGGCAGTCCCCAGCGACGGTGGGGTGAAGGCCAGCCGGGAGCATGGAGATCACCACATCCGCTTGTTCAATTAATTGTCTACGGGAATCCTGTTCAGCTAAATTCACTGCCACAGCCTGTGTATGGGTTCGCCCCTGGAGTTTGGCTGCTGCATGGCTAGGATCCAAATCGGCAACCAGGAGCTGTCGGTCACCTTGAGCGCAAGAGTCGGCTAGGTAATCAATCAAATAGCTGGCAGATTTTCCTGCTCCAAAAATCAAGATGGTGGGCATGGGCTTGAAAATAATAAGTTAAAGTTGCCCCTTTTTTTTGGGCCGAAAAAAGGAAGGGTAAAGAATTAAAGAACATTTATGTACTTTAATCGTTCGTTCCTATCCAAACCAATACTGCTTGTGAAAAAAATTACCGATACGATTGAGTTGGAAGAACTCACTTTTTCTGAATTAGATCCCCGAGATGCAGCCTTACTCCAGCGGGCCCAGGAAATTTCCACGAAGGCTTATTCCCCCTATTCCAAATTTCAGGTAGGGGCGGCGGTTTTGCTCGCCAATGGTGAAATCTACCAATCATCGAATCAGGAGAATGTAAGTTTCCCGGTAGGCACCTGCGCAGAACGGTTGCTATTGGGCTATGTGGGGGCCAACTTTCCGGAGCAGGCTCCCCAAATACTTGCCATTGTGGCGCGGCGGGAGGGAGAGATCGATTGGGCGGGTGTTTCTCCTTGTGGCATGTGTCGGCAGGCGATCAATGAAACTGAAAATCGGTACCACAGCCCAATCACCATCCTAATGTTGCAACCGAAGGGAGTCGTTCTTCGATTCCAAGGGATTCGCCATTTGCTCCCACTCAAGTTTGACGATCTTCACAGTTAGGCGTGAAAAAACCCATTCAGTTTTCATACGAAACCCACTATTTCCTATCCCATGAACAGACCGGAAAGGAACAAGAAGTTTGGATTGTCCTCCATGGCTATGGGCAATTGGCAGAATTTTTTATCCGGAAGTTTCTTCCTCATGCTTCAGAAAACAGGCTAATGATCGCTCCTGAAGGCACCAAT
>JBIIGH010000004.1:0-29054 GCA_044236565.1 Algoriphagus sp.
TGCAGTAGAAAAAACGAGTTTTGAGAAACGCCTTTCACAGAAAGTGAACCAAGAAAACCCACTAGAGGTGGAAAATTTTCTACGAATGTATGCCCATCCGGTAATCAACCAATTAGGCCTCTGATTTTTACACGCAAACCTGCATTTTACTCCTAGGAAGTAGCAAAAATCTCTTTCCATTGAATCAGCTAGGTTCAAATTTATTTGCTAAAGCCTAGTTTAGGACTTTAAATCCTAGCTTTCCTCAAAAAGGAAATAAAATGTAACCCAGAAATCCGTAGTTTAGGAAGTAAACTTTTCTACGATGAGAAAACCACTAGTACTCTGTTGCCTTTTCCTGCTTTTTTGGCAAGTGGGCATAGCCCAAACCGATAAAATCCCGGTTGGATACATTCATACTCCAGTAGGAGAACTGTGGATAGAATTGGATGAGCGTACCCCCAATCACAAAAAAAGCTTTATTCAACTTGCTGAAGCCGGTTATTGGGATTCACTCACCTTGAACCGAGTGATTCCAAACTTTGTCGCGCAAGGGGGATGCCCAGATACTCCAGCTGGATTCACTGATCCAGAATACCTATTGGCACCTGAATTTCACCCAGAACTGAAACATGTGTACGGTGCTTTAGGAGCAGGCAGAGATGATAATCCCGGCAAACTATCCGCCCGATGCCAATTTTACATCGTACAAAATCCTGCAGGAATACCTCGACTGGATGGAGATTATACCATATTTGGAAGAATCATCAAAGGGATGGACATCATTGACCGCATCGTATCTGTTCCGCGAGACAAGCAAGACCAGCCCCTAAGCCCAATTTCCTTGCGCGTAGAAATAAAATACCTCAGCAAAAGTGAAATTGCTGCACTTTTAACCGCAGCCACTGATGAATAAACCAATTCGAATCCTTGTGGTAGGTTGTGGAAATATGGGTGCCTCCCATGCTACCGCCTACCACCAAATGCCCGAATTTGAGATCTCTGGTCTTGTGTCCAGAGGGGATTCAAAGTTGCGCCTCCAGGAAAAATTAGGGAGCGACTATCCCCTTTTTGAGGACTTCGAAACCGCACTAGCGGAGAGTCAATCCGATGCCGTTTGCATTTCCACCTACCCCGACACCCATGAGGACTTTGCCTGCAAGGCCATGCAGGCAGGCTGCCATGTGTTTTTGGAAAAACCCTTGGCCTACAGCATTTCTGGTGCGGAACGAATCCTTGCCGTAGCCAAGGAAACTGCTAAAAAAGTAGTCGTCGGCTACATCCTGCGTCATCATCCCTCCTGGATCAGATTTATTGAAGAAGCGCAAAAGCTAGGCAAGCCTTTGGTGATGCGGATGAACCTAAATCAACAAAGCCAAGGCTACATGTGGGACGTCCACCGAAACCTGATGAAGACCTTGAGCCCAATCGTGGACTGTGGGGTCCATTACATTGACGTGATGTGCCAAATGACCCGTTCCAAACCTGTATGGGTTTCCGCTATCGGTGCACGCCTCAGCGAGGAAGTTTCTATTGACAATTACAACTATGGGCAACTTCAAATTCGCTTTGAAGATGGGTCCGTTGGCTGGTACGAAGCGGGATGGGGGCCCATGATCAGTGAAATAGCCTTTTTCATCAAAGATGTCATGGGGCCAAAGGGGGCGGTTTCCATCGTAGCCAAAAAAGCTGCATCCGCAGGGCAATCCGACCAAATCGATTCGCATACTAAAACCGAATCGTTATTGGTTCACCATGCTGACTTGAACGAAAAGCAATTGTTCGCCAAAAAAGACGAATGGATAGATCTGAAAGATGAACCTAGCCACCAGGAATTGTGCAACCGAGAGCAAGCTTATTTCCTTCAAGCGATTCGTGAAGATTTAGACCTACAGGAGCATTTGGACGATGCACTGAATAGCCTTAAAATTGCCTTCGCTTGTGATGAATCTGTAAAAACTGGAAAAGGGGTTTCCCTTTAAAAATTTAAGCCTAGGAACCTAAGGCTAAACCCAAAATCTCAAGTAAATGGAAAATAAAACCATTCTTATTACCGGTGGAGCAAGTGGAATTGGGCTTGCTCTGGTCGGAAAATTCGCAAGCCAAGGGAGTAACGTCTTCTTTATTGACTCCAATGCCCTCCTTGGACAACAAGTGGAAAAAGAATTTCAAGAACAAGGAAAATCGGTTACTTTTTTGAAAGTCGATATTCGGGAAGAAAGTCAAGTTCAGACTGCGGTTCAATCCATTCCTGGTAAATTGGATGTGCTAATCAACAATGCTGGCATCTCGCATATCGGAAACCTAGCATCCACGTCCCTTGCTGATTTCGAGCGACTTTTCGCAGTAAATGTCACGGGCATGTTTCTCTGTAGCCAAGCAGCCCTCCCCAAGCTGATCGAACAAGGCGGAGGGTCCATCCTCAACCTATGTTCCGTAGCTGCGACCATGGGAATCCCAGATCGATTTGCCTACAGCATGACCAAGGGCGCCACACTTTCCATGACCTTAAGCATTGCTCGGGATTACGTAAAGCAGGGGATTCGCTGCAATTGCATCTCTCCAGGAAGGGTTCATACCCCCTTTGTAGATGGGTTTTTGGCTAAAAACTACCCCGGCAGAGAGCAAGAAATGTTTGAGCAACTTGCAGCCACACAGCCCATAGGGAGAATGGGGACTCCAGACGAGATTGCAGAATTGGCGTATTTTATAACTTCAGATACCGGCAAGTTCATTACCGGATCCAATTTCACAATCGATGGCGGCTTTACAGGAATCAAAATGTAATCCCCTCCACCAATTTCATTTACAGACAAAAACCAATTAAACCTCCCCTAGCCATGAAACTAATCCGATTTGGTGCAGCAGGCAAAGAACTTCCAGGTATAGAAGATGTTACAGGCAAACGCTTGGATTGTTCCTCCTTTGGTGAAGATTGGAATGAAGCATTTTTTGAAAACCAAGGCTTGGAGCGATTGAGGGATTGGTTGACAATTCATCAAAGCTCACTCAACGAAATCCCATCAGAAAGTCGTCTTGGCTCTCCCATCGCCCGCCCCTCCAAGATCCTATGCATCGGTCTCAATTACCGCAAGCATGCAGAAGAAGCCGGCATGCCTGTTCCAGAGGTCCCTATCCTCTTCATGAAAGCGAGCAGCTCCCTTTGTGGACCTTTTGATCCCATTTACATTCCAAGAAATTCAACGCAAACCGACTGGGAAGTGGAGTTGGCAGTGGTCATTGGGAAGCGAGCCAAGTATGTCACGAAAGAAAATGCATACGACTACATTGCTGGCTATTGCGTCCACAACGATGTGAGCGAGCGAGACTTTCAGCTTCGCCAAGGCGGGCAATGGACCAAAGGAAAAAGTGCAGACCATTTTGCCCCCCTAGGCCCCTACCTTGTGACCAAAGACGAAATACCGGACCCACAGCAACTATCCCTGTGGCTGGAGGTAAATGGGGAATTGCTCCAAAATAGCAGTACTTCAGATTTGATTTTTGATATTCCTACGTTGGTGTCTTATGTGAGCAATTACATGACCCTACTTCCTGGAGATGTGATATCTACCGGAACTCCAGCAGGTGTGGGAATGGGCTTGAAGGAACCCCGTTATTTGAAATCGGGTGACCGCGTTCGCCTAGGAATCGAAGGATTGGGGATATCCGAGCAACTAGCTGTTCAAGATCCGGAAGCATGAGAATCGACGCGCATCAGCACTTTTGGAACTATGATTCCGAGCGATTTGACTGGATAAACGATGACATGGCTGCACTTCGGAGAAATTTTCTTCCTGAAGACCTGTACCCAATACTGCAAGCCTCACAAATTGATGGATGCATCGCCGTACAAGCTGAAGAGCATCTTCGAGAAACAGCATTTTTGCTTGAACTCTGTGAAGATCATCCTTGGGTCCTTGGGGTGGTAGGCTGGGCTGAGCTAGCACAGGACAACTTAGACGAAATTCTTGACCAATGGTCAAATTACAGCAAATTACTGGGATTTAGAGAAGTCCTTCAATCCAAGGAACCGGAATACATGCTTCGCAAGGAGTTTATTCGTGGGATCCACAAGCTTGGGCAGCGCGGCTACACCTACGACCTACTCACTTATCCGAACCAACTGCCTGCAGCACTTCAACTCGTAGATGCTTGCCCCAATCAATTCTTTGTCATCGATCACTTATCCAAGCCTGATATCAAGGCTGGAGATTGGAAAGCCTGGAAAAAAAGCCTCCAGCCATTTAGTGAACGGGAATTGGTTTATGCAAAGGTTTCGGGAATGGTCACAGAAGCGGATTGGAAAAAATGGAGTCCAGCTGATCTTTTCCCCTACTTAGAAATTACCCTGGAATTATTTGGACCAAAAAGGCTCCTTTTTGGAAGCGATTGGCCCGTGTGCCTAGTGGCCGGGCAGTACAAGGAAGTTCTTGGTGTGATTGAATCATTTGCTGACCAACTTTCAGCACATGAAAAAGAAGCACTTTTCGGAGGAACTGCTCAAGAATTTTACAAAATTTAATCCGTATCGAAGCAAACATGGATTTACAACTTCAGGATAAAGTTATTTTAGTTTCAGGTGGTGCAAAAGGCATCGGAGGAGCAATTTCAAGAGGTCTAATCGAAGAGGGTGCCATTCCAGTGATCATTGACCCATCCGAGGTGGAAGGGCAGGAACTGCTGGAGTTTGCCAAAGGAAAAGCCTTGCACCTCAAAAAACGACTTTTCTCTGCAGCAGACGCTCAAGAAGTGGTCCAGGCTACACTCTCCACCTACGGCAGAATCGATGGACTCGTAAATAACGCAGGCACAAATGACGGGGTAGGTTTGGAAAAAGGAAGCCCTAAGGCTTTCCTCCAGTCGGTAGAAAAAAATGTAGGGCATTACTATTTCCTCGCCCATTATGCCCTGGAAGCCTTGAAAAAATCCAAGGGGGTGATTCTTAATATTTCCTCTAAAACTGCCGTTACGGGGCAAGGCAATACCTCAGGGTATGTCGCTGCAAAAGGTGCCCAGTTGGCTCTCACGCGAGAGTGGGCGGTAGAACTTCTCCCCTACCACATTCGAGTCAATGCCCTTGTTCCTGCAGAAGTGTATACCCCGATGTATGCCACTTGGATTCAGTCATTTCCAAATCCAGCAGAAAAATTGGAAGAGATCAGCCGCAGAGTGCCTTTTCAAAACCGGATGACTACAGCCTCAGAAATCGCAAACATGGCTCTATTTCTTCTCTCCGAAAAAGCTTCACACATCACCGGACAGCATATTTATGTCGACGGTGGCTACACGCACTTAGACAGAGCCTTATGAGCACCAAAGCCGAACTTGTTCCCAAGAAACTAGTACTCCCCTTTATCCTAATCACCTCCTTGTTTGCGTTGTGGGGATTCGCAAATGACATTACCAATCCAATGGTGGCGGCGTTTAAACGCGTACTGGAATTGACAAATACGCAAGCTTCTTGGGTGCAACTGGCTTTTTATGGCGGCTACTTCACTATGGCCTTGCCTGCAGCCTTTTTTATAAAAAAGTATTCCTACAAAACTGGGGTTCTCCTTGGCTTAGGACTGTATGGCTTTGGAGCCTGTCTTTTTTACCCCGCTGCAGCCTTGGAGAGCTATGGATTCTTTTTGGCAGCATTGTACATCCTCACCTTTGGATTGGCATTTTTGGAAACTACTGCCAACCCCTACATCTTGTCGATGGGCAGTGAAGAGACCGCCACGCAGCGCTTAAACTTGGCACAAGCCTTCAATCCTATGGGTGCCTTGGCGGGTCTATTTGTGGCAAAAACTTTTATCCTCAACGATCTCCAAAGTTCTGCCACCGATGAATCCGGTAAAGTATACCTATTCGATAGCCTCGATGAAGCCACAAAGGCAGCCATTCGCAGCAATGATCTACTGGTAATTCGAGATCCATATGTGATGCTTGGACTCGTAGTCTTGGTAATATTGGTGGTAATTACCTTGGTGAAAATGCCAGAAACAAAGGTTGACGGTGAAAAAGTAGACTTTATCCCTACTGTCAAGCGGTTGGTAAAAAACAGAAATTTTGTAGAAGGTACCTTAGCACAGTTGGTGTATGTAGGTGCTCAAATTATGGTTTGGACCTACATTTACCAATACGCTGAAGCACTTGGAATTCAAACCTACGAAGCCGTCAATTATGCCTTTGCCTCCTTAGGTGTGTTTTTGGTGGGTCGTTGGATTTGTACGTTCCTATTGCGAATCATCCCAGCGGCAAGTCTTTTGGCTTGGTTTTCTGTATTGGCAATGGCCTTTACGCTCGGCGCTATTTTCATCACGGGGATGGTAGGACTCTATTCGCTTGTCGGCGTGAGTTTTGCGATGTCTTTGATGTTTCCCACCATCTATGGAATTGCATTGGAAGGGCTTGGAGAGGATTCCAAGTTTGCCGCTGCATTTCTAGTGATGGCAATAGTTGGAGGAGCCATTATGCCTACCCTTCAAGGAATGATTTTGGATTTGGGAGGTAACGGTTATACCGACCTCTTGATCCTTGGCGTTTCTGAAGTCAATTTCTCGTTTACCTTGCCATTGGCATGCTTCTTACTCGTTTTTATATTCGCCATCCGAGCCCGAAAATAAGTTCATCCTCCTTTTTTCTGCTGCCATGAAAACATTTGTCCTAATCTGTGATCTCAAAAATGAGCCCGAGGCCATTGAAGCCTATGTTCGATGCCACGAACAAGTGGATCCAGCCATTCTGGAAAGTATCCGTGTAGCAGGTATTCTAGAAATGAGCATTTACCGATGGGAACAACGCCTCAGTATGATTCTTGTCGCATCAGATGATTTTAGTTTTGAAAAAAAAGCAGCACTAGATCTGGCCAACCCAAAAGTTCAAGAATGGGAGGCATTCCTTGGGCAGTACCAAACTAATCTTCCTGGCACTCCTCCTAACTGGAGATGGGCCCTCACTGAAAAAATATTCAGCTTCAGCTCCTGAGGCATTGGTCAATGGACCAAATAAAAGCCACTTCAAAGAAAATGTACTTAACACAATGAAATACATTCTAACCCTGCTCGCTCTGCTTTCTGCTACTAGCCTAGCTTTTTCCCAAAATCATACCCTAAACCTATGGCCGGGACTCCCTCCCCTACAAAAAGTCTCGGATCAACAAGAAAAATCCGTACAGCAAGGCATCGTCCGTATATCCAATGTTCAAATTCCCAGCATTGAAGTGTACCTCCCTACCCAGCAGATTGCAACTGGAGAGGCAGTTTTGATTTTTCCTGGAGGAGGGTATGGTATTCTGGCCTACGATTGGGAAGGAACTGATTTTGCCAAATGGCTCAATGCGCAAGGAATAGCAGGCATCGTCGTCAAGTATCGATTGCCGATATCCAGCTCCCTTACAGATCCAAAGGAAGTTCCCTTGCTCGATGCACAACGCGCCATCCGGTTGGTGCGGCAGCATGCAGAGGCCTGGCATATCAACCCGGCCAAAGTCGGGATCATGGGATTTTCTGCAGGAGGACACTTGGCTGCTACCTTGAGTACCTCTTTTGCCCATCAGCTTCCCCTTGAAAAAGACGCGATCGATACCCTCTCAGCTAGACCAGATTTTTCGATTCTAGTCTACCCAGTGATCTCATTTCAAGATGCCCCTACCCATGGTGGCTCACGCAAAAATCTAATTGGGGAGCCTGCAAATCCTGAATTGGTGCAGCGGTTTTCCAACGAGCTTCAGGTCACTGCAAACACCCCTCCTACCTTCCTGGTCCATGCCCAAGATGACAAAGCCGTTCCCCTTGAAAATTCCTTGCTTTATTATCAAGCACTCCATGCGAAAGGTGTAAAAGCTTCCCTGCACATTTATCCAACAGGAGGCCATGGCTTTGCATTTGGCTTGGGAAAAGGGGCTGTGGAAGGATGGCGAGAGGTGTTGCTTGGTTGGATCAAAGAAACCGTGAAATAAGCGCTCAATTCATTTAACTAGAAATTCTAACCAAACACGCCATGCCTATTCGTGTAATTGCCTTTGATGCGGACGACACCCTTTGGATCAATGAAACCTACTTTCGTGAGGCTGAAGAAAAGTTTGCAAGTCTCCTCGAAGATTTTCTTCCGCAACATGCGATCATGAAGGAGCTTTACCGTACCGAAATTGCAAATTTGAGTTTGTATGGCTATGGCATCAAAGGATTTATGCTTTCGATGATCGAGACGGCACTACGCATTTCGGGAGAAAAAATGCCCATTGCCTTGGTAGAAAAAATCATTCAAATCGGGCAAGAAATGCTGGGTAAACCGGTAGATTTGCTTCCTGGGGTGAGGGAAGTCTTGGAATCCCTGCAGGGAAAATACCGCATTGTGCTGGCTACCAAAGGGGATTTGGTCGATCAGGAGCGGAAACTTCAAAAATCTGGATTAGAAGGCTTCTTTCATCACATTGAAATCATGAGTGAAAAACGAACTTCAGATTATGAAAAATTGATTGGGCATCTCGATATCCAAGCCAGCGAATTTGTGATGATCGGCAATAGCCTCAAGTCGGATATTCTACCCGTTTTGGAGCTTGGCGGATACGGAATCCATGTTCCCTTTCATACCACTTGGGTTCACGAACAAGTGGATCATGAAGTAAAACACGAGCGGTTTTTTACAGCGGAGCACCTCGAGGAGGCAACGGCTCGCATACAATCCTTCTCCTAAGCAAATACCATGAATCGATTAAAATCCATATTCTTAGCTCAGATTTTCATCATTTATACACGCTATTTGATTGGAGGCGCATTTGTTTTTGCCTGCATCATCAAGATCAAAGGCAAACGATTCACTACCTATTCACATGAAGATGCTCCTATAGGGTCGACTATGCACTTTTTCGAAGTGCTTTATCAAACTGGACTCTACTGGCAATTTATCGGATGGGCGCAACTGCTAGCTGGTTTCTTGCTGATGACCCAGCGTTACGCAAAGCTTGGTGCGTTGGTCAACTTTCCCATCCTCCTCAATGTGTTTGTGATTACCATTTCGATGGAATTTGGAGTGACCCCACTTATTACTGGATTGATGCTTGCCGCCAATTTAATGCTATTGATCTGGCATTGGGGAGAGCTCAAATCCTTGATTAATTTACCCTACACGCCTGAGCCCAAAGATCAAGAGGAAAATAAACCCTTGTGGGCGATTACAGGACTGCTCCTTTTTTCCTTTACAGCAGGATATCGATTAATAATTGATTTTTACAACCCTTTTTTCTGGTTTGGACTGGTTTTTTTGATCGGCTTCGGTGCTTTCCTGATTCGCTTGGTCCAGCGGTATCGCGCTAAAACTAGCATGCGATAAACAGAAGCACTCCTGACTCTGTACAAAGCACGTTCACCAACCTAAACCTGGATTTTAATTCTTCTTTTGCCCTGGATGATAGGAACTCACCTTCCTTTTTTCAACATCCTCTCGGTAGAAGGCTACTTCTTTGAATTGAGCATCTGCATAGCGCTGGCCCTGATCAAAGAAATGGGGAGAATTAGGATCCGCTTGCTGCCCTCCTGCCAAAATGGATTTCGCACGAAGTTTAGGCCCAAATTCTACCACAGCTACAAAGCTATTGCCTCGGTAGCCGTAGAGCCTTTTTGTAGTTGAAGTTGCTCTAGCTCCAAACGAAGCCAAGGCACCCCAATTGCCAGATGCTAGCCCCACTGGCACATAAGGCTTGCTGTCATCGAAGTCTGCATCAATGGCTCCACTTAGCCGCTGAAAGCGGTTGATCTCTCCCCAAGGGGTATTCCACGTACCAAAATCACGAGTCATCTGATCCAAGGTCTGGATAAAAACTGCTTGGATCTCGGCAGCAGTTGGGACCTTAGCAGATGGATCTTCCTGTACAAATCGGTTCAAACTTCTAAACCGCCGCTGGTAATTTTCACCATAAAAATGAGCGATGGACATGGCTACGGACTCTTTGGATGTTCTGTAATCCCAAGTCCGGAGCTGTTCCATGGCCGGAGCATAGGCAGCGGGAAGTGTAGCCGAAACCGATCCAAGCAATTCAGGAATTAAAAAAGAGAACGCTGGGAGGTAGGGATCATAGGCAAGTTGTAGAAAGGTGTCCAAATTGAGTTTCTCTTTTTGCTGGGATAGCAACTGGCTTGCATGAATTCCACGGAAATTTTCTTGATCTGGAGCCATGTAAAAAGGATAATTCTCCTTTTTGGGACTAAACTCCCCTGCCGCAGTGAATGGGGTGGAATTGCAATTTTGAATCCATCCGGTACCAGGATTGAGAATAAGAATGCTCTCATCCACCGTGTGTAGGCCCTGCCAATCCGTACCAGGATCAGTCCCATCTACTGATTTTGAAAAATCAATTTGCGGATTTCGTTTGGGAATAAAGTTTCCATGGAAGTATCCAATATTCCCTTCTGCATCGGCAAAAACGGTGCTATTGGAGCTATTGGTTCGGATATTCATCATCTCCTTGAATTCCGTATAATTGGCTAGTTTGGTTCGGGTGTAGCTTTGAACCAAAGCAGGTACAGGGTCCCAATTAATTTTTGTTGCCACCCACTTCCCTTGTTCCAGATGGGTGATGGGACCGTGGTGAGTGCGGTAGATGGTGAAGTCTTTTTCCTTGAGCTGCTCCCCGTCTTTGTATTTCAACGTGATTTTCTGAGTAGCTACCGGTCTATTTTCATTTCCATAGCGGTAGGAAAATTTGCCGTTCTCTTCGGAAACATCTTCTACAAATTCATCGATGAAGTCCACAAAGTTCGAGGTGTGAATCCAGCCTGTTTTCTCATTGAAGCCTTGGTACACAAAAAACTGCCCCCAGGTAACTGCTCCATAGGCATTGAGACCTTCTTCGCTAATCACGTGTACTTCTGGGCGGAAATAAAAAGAGGTATGCGGGTTGATGAGCAGCATCGCATTTCCTGATTCAGACTTGCTCGGCGCGATGGCAATGCCATTGGATCCTTTGGGTTCGTCAAACGCAAGCGGAGTTAATTGATCCTGTGCTTCTTGAAATCCTAGGGTAGATTTGGGTTCATAAAAGGCCTTCAACTGCGCTGTGGAAATTCGCTCCAAGTCTCCACCTATGGATCCCTCAAAGAAAAATAGGGGCATCCACGGTTCGTAATGCGTGATTACTTGTGGCTTTACTTCTGGATGCGTATGCAAGTAATAGTTGATGCCATCCGCAAAGGCAACACACAATTCTTTCAACCAATCTGGTGCTTGAGCATAGGCTTTTTGTGCTTCCTCTGTAGTCATGTAAAGCTGCGCACGCAAGTCAGAGTACAATTCCTTCTCCCCTTCGAGTTCGGCCAGTCTTCCAATAGCCCACAAGTAATTGCGCTCTACTCTTCTGAAATCATCCTCACACTGCGCGTACAATAAGCCAAAAACCGCCGTTGCATCTGTGGAGCCATAGATATGAGGAACCCCAAAATCATCGCGAATGATCTCCACCTTTTTGGCTTGAGCTTCCCAGCGCTCCTTTTCCAGTTGTTGGGCTGTGGCGGCTGAAGCAAAGAGGAGGAATGCAATGAAGGTGCGGGTCAGAAAAAGTAAAGATTTCATGCTGGATTTGTTTGAACTTTCAAGGTAGTATTTTTTGAAATCAGTGGCTAATTGGTTCATTTAAACCTGAAAAACGTTCCCGTAAAAACGCTAGAAAATCCTCCTTTAGCAGCAAAGACTAAAATTGGATTTTAATTGAGACCTCGCCCTTCCTTTTTCTAAAAAAGTGGATTTTTTAGTCCATTTATGTCTATTTTTGGTTTTTTAAAACCGTGGAATCATGAAAAAAATAGCCGTATTCACCTCAGGTGGTGATGCACCCGGAATGAATGCCTGTATTCGTGCAGTCGTGAGAACTGGCATCTACCACGGCCTTGAAATCTATGGAATCAACAGAGGCTATGAAGGGATGATTGAAGGGGACATCAAGCGAATGCATTCCTATTCCGTTTCCAACATCGTTCAACGCGGAGGAACAATCCTCAAATCTGCTCGTTCCATGGAGTTTATGACTCCCGAAGGAAGAAAAAAGGCCTTTGATCATTTGCAAGATCATGGGATAGAAGGATTGGTTGCCATTGGTGGAGACGGAACCTTCACTGGAGCCAAGGTATTTTTTGAAGAGTTTGGAATTCCTACGGTAGGTTGCCCAGGCACCATTGACAACGACATTTTCGGGACTGATTACACCATTGGCTTCGACACCGCAGTGAACACTGCGCTAGATGCAATCGACAAAATTCGAGATACTGCAGCAGCTCACGATCGGGTATTCTTCATTGAAGTGATGGGAAGAGATGCCGGATTTATTGCAGTTGAATCCGGAATTGGAGGAGGTGCGGAATTTGTATTGGTACCTGAAACTAAAACCGATATCAACCAAATTGTCAAGTCTTTAAAAAATCTCAGAAAAAGTAAAAGTTCAAGTATCATCGTAGTTGCTGAAGGCGATGAATTGGGTTCGGCAGAAACGATTATGAAACTGGTAAAAGAAAAAATCCAAGACCCTACCAAAGATTTCAAGGTAACAACCTTGGGTCATATTCAGCGTGGCGGAAAGCCTACCGCGCGTGACCGTGTATTGGCTAGTCGCTGCGGAATGGCGGCTGTAGAAGGGCTAATTGCAGGAAAAACAAATTGCATGGCAGGCGTGATGAATCTTGAAGTGGTGTACACCCCATTTGAAGATTGCATAGGCAAACCCAAGACACTTATTCCAGATCACTTGAAATTAATTAATCTACTAAGTATTTGATATGGGCTTCATTCCTTTGTTTTTAACTGCTTCAGGTGCTTGCCTCCTCTTCTTCTTAACGGTAAGGCATTACATGCTTGGGAAATTAACCTTCCAAAGAAATTTAGCTTCCCAACTCGCCCAGGCTCATCCTGAACTCGGGATTGCGGCGGGTGAACTAATAAATCCAGAGAAAATTCAACAGCTATTGAAAGAAAAGGCACCTCAAAATTCAATTCCGCAAAGCAGCATTGAACAATTAAGAGCCATGAAAGTCAATCAATACCAGTTCAACGCATTAATCAAAAAAGCGCCCTACAACTGGGTGGCTGCATTTGGTGGATTTAAGGCGATTTGATCGCTTAGGTAAGCAAAAATTTCAAGTTCCTGATTGGGATGGAACCAGCGGATCAAGGGATCTTTTCGAAACCAAGTGAGCTGCCTTTTGGCATAGCGCCTGGAATTACGCTTCAGCAATCGAACCATCTCCTGCTCGTCGTACTTTCCCTCCAAAAAGTCAAATATTTCCGTGTAGCCTAGGGTTTGAAGTGCATTCAATCCCCTCCTACTAAATAATCCCTCCGCTTCTTCAACTAAGCCCTTACCAAGCATCAATTCCATTCGCTGGTCAATTCGCTGGTAGAGCTCTTCTCTTGGCCTATCCAATCCAATTTTAATAATTTCGAAAGGTCGCTTTACCTTAGTTTTAGTTCGGAAGGAACTGAATTTCAATCCAGTACCCCGCCAAATCTCCAATGCTCGCATCAAGCGCTGTGGGTTGGCACGATCCACTTGGGCATAAAACTCCGGGTCGATGGCCTCTACAGATCCCTGAAGCCAGGGTAGGCCTTTCTCCTCAAATTCTTGGATGAGTTCAACTCGAATTTCTGGAGACACCTCCGGAATTGCATCTAGGCCATTGGCAATCACATCTGCAAAAAGACCTGTTCCACCCGTCATCAAGACCACCTGCTTGGTTTGAAATAAGTCTTCTAGTAATGCCAACGCATCTTCCTCATAGTCCCGTACATCGTAAGACTCCTCGATCGATAGGGTATTGATGAAGTGATGCTGAATTTGGGCCAACTCCTCTGCGCTTGGCTTAGCGGTACCCAAATTCATTTCTCGATAAAACTGCCGGCTATCGCAGGAAAGAATCTCTGTCTCGAATTTTTTGGCTAGATTTAAACAAAGGTCCGATTTACCAACAGCTGTTGGCCCTACGACAAGAATTAAATACTTAGGGTCGGTTGGCATTACTCAATTTTTAAAACTTAAAAGTCAGCAGGTTTGGGATGAAAAGCAAAAATATCTTGATCGTAGAAAATAAGGAGCAAGATCGAAAGCTGATGGAATACTTGATTGGACAGGTTCATACCTTCCAAAGTTTTGATCAGGGTACGGTTGCTTTGTCTCAATTGGCAAATCAAAATCCTGATTTGATTCTCATTTCCCTTCAACTCCTGGATATCGAGCCCATTTTATTCTTACAAAAGGTAAGAGCGCTAAGGAATCATTCCTGCCGAGTGGTGGGTCTTATTTCAAGCACTGAGGAGCAGCAGATTCCATACTTCAGAGAATTAGGCTTTGAGGAGTTGATTGTAAAGCCCATCCGTCCCAAAGAGTTTATTCCCAAGATTCAAAGTTTATTGGCTATGCCAGAAAAAACTGGAACGAATGAAGGAGAAAAGCCAAGTTCAGAACCAATTCTTAATCCTGAAATTTACCAACAACTGCTTCGCTTGAGTTCAAAAGAAGTAATTCTTCAAGTCTTTTCAGATTTCGCTGAAGAATGCGAAAACCTCCTTCAGCTTTTGGAAAGGAGTAGCGCAATTGAAACATCAGAAGAAATTACACGAGCCATTCATACACTAAAAGGGAATTCAGGTACATTAGGGCTCGATAAACTCTATGTGGCTGCCAAGCATAGTGAATCCTTGGGAAAGCAGGAAAAAAGCATTGAATTTGCTGAAAGTCTTCACTACCTTAAGGCAGCAATTAAGGAGTTTCAAGTATTTTTAAGAACCGAACAAAGTTTGAATAATGTCTGATAAAATTAAGATTTTGGTAGGTGAAGATAGTTCCATCATCATCAACCTAACCAAAAGTGTTTTAGCCTTTGAGAATTACAGCATGAAAGCTGCTCGAAATGGGAAGCAGGTGCTGGAAATGCTTGCCGCCGAAGATTTTGACTTGATTTTGATGGACATCACGATGCCTCAAATGGATGGCATCGAATGCACCAAAGCAATTCGGAAATTGGCTGACCCTACAAAAAATAGCATTCCCATCATCGCGATTACTGGAAATGCAGCCAATCATACTCCAGAAGATTTCCGCAAATTTGGGTTTAATGAATTCATTCAGAAACCATTGAATTACGACTTAGTGTTGGCTACGGTCAAAAAAATCTTGAGTTAACCCATGGCAATCAAATACACCAAAAACTTTTTGGACAAATTGGAAAATTTGTTTGCCGCCTCCTCCTATCACCTTCGCTACGAAAAAGGAAATTTCAAATCTGGGTATTGTTTACTCAAAGACACCAAAGTGGTGATTATCAACAAATACTTCCCCCTCGAAGGCAAAATAAATGCACTAATTGACATTCTTGCCGAATTGGACTTTGATCCGAAAGAATTCAAAGAAAAAGTGAACCAAGATTTCCTTTCCGAATTACGCCAAACCACCCTTAAATTTTGATCGTCACCTTTTTGGGAACAGGCACCTCCCAGGGAGTCCCAGTCATTGGTTGCCCCTGCCCGGTGTGTCAATCCCTAGATTTTCGAAACAAAAGATTTCGAGCCTCCATTCACTTGGAGGTACTGGGTCAATCTATTGTCATCGATACAGGTCCTGATTTTCGCATGCAAATGCTCCGCGAAGGGATAAAAAAGTTAGATGCGGTACTGTTTACACACGAGCACAAAGACCACACTGCTGGCTTGGATGACATCCGCCCTTTTAATTATTACCAGCAAGCCGATATTCCCATATTTGGACGACTAGCAGTTCTGGAACAACTTCAGCGCGAATATGCCTACATCTTTAATGAAAAAAGATATCCAGGCGTACCACAGGTCGATTGCGTGGAAATTGATCACAACCCCTTTCAAATCAAAGGTGTGGGCATCACTCCTATTCCAGTTCTTCACTACAAGCTCCCTGTTTTAGGGTTTCGAATCGGTGACTTTAGCTACATCACGGACGCAAACTACATTCCTGAAGAATCCTTCGCACTACTTGAAGGAACTGAAATTTTGGTGCTCAATGCATTACAAAAGGAAGCCCATATCTCCCACTTTACCTTGGATCAAGCCATTGAACAAGCACTGCGGATTGGGGCAAAAAAAACCTATTTTACGCACATCTCGCATCGCCTTGGTCTGCACGACGAGGTAGAAAAGGAGCTTCCTGAGGGGATGTTTTTGGCGTATGATGGACTAAAGCTATCGAGCTAACCTATGCACTTGACCTATCATTTTCTGCGGTTTCTTGCGCCGGCATTATCCGATGCATTTGGTGGAAATACGATTGTTTCCTGCTTTTCTCAAAGTAAGGATGAACTAATTCTTGAAACTGAAGGTGCTCAGGGAACTCGATTTATTCGGGCACATTTACTCCCTCCACAAGTTTACCTCTCCTTTCCAAGCCAGTTTCACCGCGCCAAAAGAAATACCGTCAGCCTATTTGACTCTCTAATTGGCGAGCAAATTCTGTCTTGCCGGGCTTTTTCCAATGAGCGAGCACTCAAATTTGAGCTCTCCTCTGGAAAAGTGCTGGTGCTTAAGCTCCATGGCAACCGCAGCAATTGCTTGCTGTACCTTCCCAATGAAACTGAACCGGCTTTAATTTTTAGAAACGCCATTTCCGAAGACAAAACCTTGGATTGGAGGAGTTTAGACCGTGAACTAATCCTAACCTTGGAACACTTCATTTTTTTGGAAGGGAATGTTTCGCAGTTCCTCCCTACCCTCGGTCCAGTACCTAGAGCTTGGCTAAAGGAAAAGGGTTACCTGGAAAAAACCCTTTCTGAAAAATGGGTTTTGATGGAAGAATTGATAGACCTTCTCGATAGCCCACTGTACGCATTGGTGGAGAAAGAAGGAGAACTACTCTTAAGTCTGCTGCCTGAAACCCAAGCTAAAGCTACCTATGCGGACCCCATTCTTGCCTGCAACGAACTTTTTTACCAGGCTTTGGTTTTGGGCAGTTTTGAAAAAGAGAAAAACAACTTACTGAAATCCTACCAGGAGCAGCTGAAAAGAACCCAAGCCTACCTCAAAAAATCCACGGAGAAATTAAAAGAGTTGAAAGATTCTCCTCCACCCTCCCAGCTTGCTGATGTGATCATGGCTAATCTCCATGTTTTTGAAGATGCCCTTGGCCCGGTCGAATTGGAAAATTTCTATACTGGCGAACCTGTAAAGGTAAACCTCAAACCCAAGCAAAAACCACAGGATTTGGCCGCTTCCCTGTACCGGAAATCTAAAAATAGACAGCTGGAATTGGATCAACTGGAAAAGACGCTTGCAGCAAAAAATGAACAGGCGATTGCACTTCAAGCCCTATTGGATCGACTCAGTGAAGCCTCAGATTTCCGTGGATTGAAGGAGTTCAAAAAAGAACACAAGGAGGACCTTCCAGCTACAAAAAATGAAGTAGGAAGTCCATTCAAAGTATTTGAAGTTGAAGGATTTACTATTTGGGTCGGCAAATCCGCCAAAGACAATGACGAAATGCTCCGCAACTTTGTGCACAAAGACGACCTTTGGCTCCATGCCAGGCAAGTACCAGGATCTCATGTGATCATTCGAAAAAAAGGCATGCCTGCAGTACCTCAGCAGGTAGTGGAGCGAGCTGCCTCACTGGCTGCATTTTACTCCAAACTAAAAACAGATTTCCTGAGTCCTGTGATAGTAACTGAGGTCAAGTTTGTACGGAAAGTGAAGGGATCTGCCCCTGGATCAGTGGTGGTGGACCGAGAAAAAGTGATTTTGGTAGCGCCCAAGGGGCCTGACCAAGACACCGCATCCAACGCCTAATTTATTTTATAAACTTACTTGATGCTTCGATTGGATTTGATCCATGAGTCAATCCCTAAATTTCAGTACCATTAGCACTAAAATCTAGGGAAAGAAAGTCATTTTAGCCTAGGTAAACGTCCGTAGGTTTCTTTTGAATCAAATTGCGAAACATCACACCAAGAAGGCCACTGCATCCACCCAAAATAAAGCCCAACACCGCAGTAAGCAGCATCAAGCTAAGTCCTGAACCAAGCCCCATCAATGCACCCATCTTGTCGGGTAAAGTACTGGAAGTCACCGCTGAGATGTACAGCGTCTGACCCAGCCAAACGAGCCCCATGCCGAGTCCTCCACCCAAAAATCCTCCCCATACAGTCGGTCGAATTAATGCAGCAAGTGCCGTCACCGCGATCATCACCACCCAATATGGGGCTACGATGTTTAGAAATACCACCACTAAAGCGCTTAATAGGGTAAATAATAGAAATTTCATGGTTGCCTTAGTTTAAAATAGTTTTGAACAATACTCCTTTTTGATCTCCCTTCTTCTTCAGACCAAAATCTACGTAATCGCCTTTGGCCCAGATAGGAATAAAATTATCGTAAAATCTACTGCCAGGATTGCCGGATTGACCTCCAGGATAAATTCCAAAGGCCTGGATGGTCGATCCTAATTCCACTACCATTCTCCAACTCGCACCATGTCTAGGGCCAGTGGCGTTGAGAATCCCAGCCCCTCCTCCAGTATACACATCTGGTACAGAGAACGCTTTAAATGTAGGTACAAGGTGTTGAATTGTCGTTTTCTTGTAATCCGCCCAACCGTAATCCCCTTCCTTACTTTCCCACTTTTTCATAGCCACAAGCAAGGAGTCAAACCCTACGCGCACATGGTATTGAGCTGTTTGAACACCCTCAGCCATGTGTACATCAAAAATGGCATCCTCCGGAGTATCACGCATCAAAGCAATCGTCTGGTAGTTATTGGGACGCACCACTGGCGCTCCTTGATCCATTAACTCTCTCCAAACACTCTCTGCAGTTTCTGCAAACCAAATAGAATAAAGGGTTTGCCCTTTTTTGGCAGGGTCAGCAAAAAAGTCCCAAGCCCTCAAATCAGTCAAGTACTTCTGTGCTTCCTTGGAAGAAGAACCATAGGTGGCTAGTAAATTGAGCATGACCGGTAAAGATTCTTCCGCTTGGAGGTTGTAGGAATCGAACTGCAAGCCCTTCATGTCCTCCACTGTAATTTGTTGCATTGCGGCTAGCTCGCGGTTCAACCTACGGTTTCGGTAATGCTCGTACGAATTATCAAAAACATAGTACGGATAGGTGCTATCTACGGGATGCTGGTTGGCAGAAGAAACAAATCCACGCTCAGGGTTGAGGGTATTCGCATTGTGTTCGAAAGGAATAAAACCCTGCCATTCCATTCTAGGGTCGGCACCATCCATGAAAAATTTGCCTTGTTCTTCCCACTTCAATGGAAATTTACCTTGAATACGCATGGCAATATCTCCAGTTTTAGAAGCAAACACGAAATTTTGGGCCGGGGCAGCGTAATCTTTCAAGGCCTCGGTATACTGATCGTGATTGGTAGCCTTGTTCAGTTGAATAAAGGTTTTCTGCTCATTGGAAGTGCCCTGATGCACAATCCAACGCAGGGCAAAATTAACATCCTGGCGATCGGCCTTAAAGGATTGATCGTAAACTACCGGTCCGTAGTGCGTATACACCACAGTATCCAAAAAGACCTCTTGGCCTTTTACGAGAATTTCTTCAACTCTAAATTCAGTAGGCTTCCACTCCTGACCATACTTATATGCTTTTCGAGAGGCATCCTGAAAGGTGATTTTATACCAGTCTCGGGTATCCTTAGTCGCATTGGTTACTCCCCAGGCGATATTTTCATTGAACCCAGAAATGATCCCAAGTGCACCAGGGAGCGTGGCGCCTTTGACGGTATGCGTAGGCGTACTCAATTGCATGGAATACCACAAGGAAGGGAGGTTCAAACTCAAATGAGGATCATTCGCAAGAATTGGATTGCCATTCTTGGTCTTTTTTCCACTTACAGCCCAGTTGTTTGAGCCTGTACCTTCGGTAGGCTGAACCAAAGGCTCTAGCTGAAGGGTTTCTTCAGGATAATTTAGACTATCTGGTTTTGCAGGTGCCGAGGAAGTAAAATCCCAAACTCGTTCCTTTTCAATTACAGGATCATTTTCAATTGGAAAGTCAGGATACAGGCGATCTAAGTTTACCTTCCCTAAGATTTTTTTCAGATTGCTGTACTCCAAATCTCGATCACCGACAAGCATGTCAGACATGTACTTGAGCAGTAGCAAAGACTTGTAGGCAGACCAAGCTTCCGGTCTGTAATTCAATAGCTTGTATTCTACTGGCAGCCGCGCATCGCTCAATTGAGCAATGTATTGATTGACGCCATCTGCATAGGCTTCCACCAAAGCAAGTGTTGCTGGATCATTTTCAGTAAGGTAGCTTATTCCTTTTTCTGCTCCATAGGCAAGCCCTTTTCTTCGGGTCATGCGATCCAACTCCAGGGCCATCGGGCCCACAATTTCAGAAAGCCTTCCGGCTGCTGCACGGGTTTGAAACTCCATTTGCCAAAGCCGATGCTTGGCCGTGATGTAACCTTGGGCTCGGTAAAGATCTAACTCATTCTCTGCATAGATATGCGGGATCAATTGCTCGTCATAGACCACTTCAACCGCTGCGTTTAGGTTTTCTAGATCCAAGGATTCCTCTGCTAGCTGATCCTCAGAAAAGGAGTTTTGCCAAAAGCCATGATTGGGGTCCAACAAGGGAGCCAGAGGTGGAATCTGCCCAAAAGGTAGGGAAACCAGTACTCCCAAAGTACAGGTAAGAATTAGGATACTGAAAAAGGAAATGTATTTCATAGCAAGATCCGGGGTGGAAATTATCTTGGGTTACAAATTGTATCGGAAACTTAGGGAATTTTAAAATCAAAAAAAATCCCCGAACTCAGGTCGGGGATTGGAATTACTTATTTGACTGCGATTGGCAACTTTAATTTTTCCCATCGGATTACTATTCCGGGAGCTTCTACTGCGATGCTCAAGCTTTCTTGGCTTGCTGCCTCCCATTGGGGTTGTACCTCCACGCGCAAAACATCATTTTTCTCGTTGTGTTGAAAATGTCCGTGCTCTAGATTCCAATCGGAATTAAAAATAACTGTCCAAGTTCCACTTTCTTTAGGGATAGTGAATATCGAATATTTGCCAGCTGCAAGTGCTTTCCCGGCTACCGTGACTGCATCAGCTAGTTCTACGTAGGTGGCCTCATTTGCACCTGTCCTCCAAACTACATTGTAAGGGACAAGATCCCCCCAAATTGTTCTTCCTTTTACGGAAGGCGATCCATAGTGTACTTTAATCGATTTCCCAGACGCTTGACCTTCTGCAGTCATCAATGGGCTTGGACGCTGCTCTGCAGGCTTTTCGACTGCTTGTTCCTGAGTCTCTTCAGAACTTGATTCTTCTGATTTGGGCTGGCAGGCTACAGTGAAAAAGAGAGATCCAACCAAAACGTATCCTAAATAGTGCTTCTTCATAAGTAGAAATTTAATAAAAATTTGAATGCTTAAAAATAAGGGAATGAATTAAAATATATAGAGATACATACGAACTTCTGTTGAAGGAGTTTGAAAAAATGTAATGCTGAGAAATTTGGCGATGAAATCGAAAATTTTTAATTCCAGTGGTACTATTTAAAAAGTCAAAAAATTTCTTCGACATGTTTATTGAGGAAAATTTTCCCATTTTTGAGGGCCAAATCGATCGCATCACCTCCGAATTATTCAAATGAAATTTATCACTGGGCTAGTAGTAGTTTTAAGCCTACTTGTATTTGGGTCTGTCTTCGTTTCTCCTGAAGTATTCCCTTATGCAGGATTACTTCCTTTTTTGGTTCCTGTTGCGATTATCGTCAACATCTTTCTTTTTTTCATGCTGGCTTTGGCCTGGAGAAGGCTCGCATTTTTCCCCTTGATTTGCCTTGCCATTGGGTATAAATTCTTTCTGATTTCCTTTCAGTTTCATCCAAAAAACGAGGATGCGGTTGGCCTTAAAGTTCTTTCCTTCAATGCACACCTGTTTAATTACAAAAATCCACCCACTGGTGCGGAGGACCCAACTGTATTTTCATGGGTCAACGAACATCCTGCAGATGTTAAAGTAATTCAGGAATTCTACCAAGATTACACCATTGAGAATAAAGACGCATTGAAGTTTTTGAGTAAAGAAGGGGAATTTGATTACACCTACCATCCTCTTCAAGGGGAACCCAAAAAACGGTCCTATGGCATGGCCATATTTTCCAAATACCCCATCGTCAACAATGGAGTGGTCTTTGATGAAAAAAACAGCAACGGTGCCATTTTCGCAGATATCAAAGTAGGGAAAGACACCTTACGCGTATACAACGTGCATTTAGCGTCCATGGCTATTGAGGCCGAAGCATTTGAAAATTACGACAGTGCAAAATTGGTCTACAAACAAACCATCGGCAAACTACATTTGGGAAGCCTGCAGCGTGCCCAGCAGATGAATATCCTCTTGGAACACCTTGGAAATAGTCCCTACGAAGTGGTACTCATGGGTGATCTCAATGAGTTGCCCTACTCGAATGCCTATTTTCGCCTGAGTGAACCCTTACAAAATGCCTTTGAGCTAGCTGGTAGAGGCTTTGGCTTTACCTTCAATCGAATTCTTTTTTTCTTGAGAATCGACCATATTTTCTCCACACCTGCATTAAAGCCTATACAGTTTAAAACACATGCTGAGGTGGACTATTCAGACCATTATCCCATTTCTGCTACGTTTACCTGGGATGGTTTTGAACCCTAAACTCCATTGGTAATTGATTTCCATTTTTTTCGAGTGCATTCAAATTTCAAAGGAAACTGAAGCCCATCTTGTTAAAAAAATAGGTCAATTTCCTATCTTGCATCACCAGCAAAAACCTCAGCCTTTATGCAGCAATACCACGATTTGATGAAACGGATCCTTTCCGAAGGGGTCAAAAAAACCGACCGAACTGGAACAGGTACAATCAGTGTCTTTGGGCATCAAATGCGATTTAACCTCGCAGAGGGATTTCCTGTGGTGACCACCAAGAAATTGCACCTGCGCTCTATCATCATCGAATTGCTTTGGTTTTTGAGAGGTGAATCCAACATCACCTGGCTAAAAGAAAATGGGTGTTCGATCTGGGACGAATGGGCAGATGAAAATGGAGACCTAGGCCCAGTCTATGGCTACCAGTGGAGGCACTGGCCCGATGGAAAAGGTGGGGAAATCGATCAGATTAAAAACCTGATCCACCAAATCAAAACCAAGCCCGATAGCAGAAGACACCTAGTGAGTGCTTGGAATGTGGCCAATGTGGACGAGATGGCCCTCCCACCTTGCCATACGCTGTTTCAGTTTTATGTAGCCGATGGCAAATTATCTTGCCAACTCTACCAACGCAGTGCCGATGTATTTCTAGGAGTTCCTTTCAACATTGCGTCTTATGCCCTCTTCACGATGATGGTTGCTCAAGTTTGTGATTTGGAACCAGGGGAGTTTGTACACACCTTTGGCGATGCGCACTTGTATTCGAATCACTTGGAGCAAACCGAATTGCAACTTAGCCGAGAATGTAGACCGCTACCTACCATGAAGATCAACCCGGCAGTGAAAGATATTTTTGCCTTCACCTACGAAGATTTTGAATTGCAGAACTACGATCCCCATCCGCATATCAAGGCACCAGTAGCCATTTAAGACCAAAGGTTTTAGAATCTTTACCAATAGAAAGAGCAATAAAAAATGCCTTCAGAAAATCTGGAGGCATTTTTTATTATTTGATGGAACGGGGATTTAATTTCCCAACTCGTATTTGAGCGTTCTTCCTTTTTCTACTGCAGGAAGCCCTTCGGTCATCCATAGCGGAGCAGGAGCACCTTTCAAGTAATGATCAAAGAACTGGCTCAAACGAATCGAAAGGTCTTTCGCATTCTTTCGCTGCACCAAGTTGTGATCCTCTCCATTGTATTGAAGTAGCCAAGCTGGCTTATTGAGGCGCTTAAGTCCCATAAACATTTCAATCCCTTGGTACCAAGGCACAGCGCCATCTGCATCGTTGTGCATGATCAAGACCGGCGTATTAACCCGATCCAGGGTAAATAAGGGCGAGTTTTCCAAGTAGTACAAGGGCTTTTCCCAAAGCGTTCCACCAATTCGTGATTGGGTTTGCTCGTATTGAAACATGCGGCTCATGCCCGTTCCCCAACGAATGCCCCCATAAGCAGAAGTCATGTTGACCACTGGAGCACCAGCTCCTGCTGCTTTGAAAAGATTGGTTCGAGTCATCAAATACGCCACCTGATAGCCTCCCCAGCTTTGGCCTTGGATCGCCATGTTCTCCTTATCAATACCGCCTAGTGCAACTACTGCCTGTACTCCCGGCATAATGCAATCGTAGGCACTAGGTCCTGGAAGGCCCAAATCGTACTTGATGTCTGGCACGAATACCACATAATCGTTACTTACGAAATACGGGATATTGATCGTCGATCGACTGGGAGCTGGCGGACGGTAATTGTGAAGTGTCTCGCTATTTCGTTCGTAGAAATACACCATCATCGGGAATTTTTTCACCCCATCAAATCCTTCTGGAGTAAACAAAAGCCCTTGGAGCGGAGTCCCATCCTGAGCCAAGTAGGATACCAACTTCACATTTCCCCATTTGACATTCGCCTGTTGCGGATTGAGCGCTGAGGCTTTGACAGGAGAAGAGAAAGTCAAGTCACTTAGGTAGAGATCCGGACTTTGGGTGTAGGTAGACCGACGGAAAAGAAGTTGCGAGGAATTTTCTGCTTTCCGAATTCCATAATTGAGGTGATCACTAAACAACAATTCTTTAGGGAGGCCTTTGCCTTGGTAGTTGGCAGAAAAGAATCCGCTTTTCTTAGTTACTTCATCAAAACCAGAAAGAATTAGCGGTTCCTTGGGATCGATCGCTACCTCATCCATTTTCAAGCGTTCTCTACGGAAAGCGTTTTGCGTGCGACGTCCTTCCCCACCCGTAATATTTTGGGCAGCAGCAGGATTTCTCGGATCCACCTTCCACAGATCAAAACGGTCGTTGATCAAAAAGGAAGCATCCCCTTCTAGCCATCCAGCTGCACCATAGCTACTAGGCAAGGAAGGAGAATCGTGGATTTCATCGTAAAAAGGTACTGGAATTGCGGCGGTCAGGTTGATTTTTGCTTTTGCCTTTAGGTCGTACGCCACCCAGGAACTATCCCTCGCATCGTACCAATAGGCATAATTCCCATCTGGAGAGAGACGGGCAGCCCCAGAAGCATTTTTTTCAATCAATTCTTTCGCGCCGGTGGTGACATCTAAAAGGTAGACATCTCGTCCGAGTTGGATATCCCAACTGTAATTCCGTCGATAAGGTGCATCCGTAGAGGCTAAAGCAATGGTTTTGGTGATTTTGTTTTCCAACTGCACCTCATCCACTTCTGGAGTGCCAAGCTGAACCACCCGTAAATCCTTCAATGAAAGAACAGCTAAGTAACTCTTCTTTTCCTCTTGGGACTTGTTCTTCAACTGCATGGGTTGGATTTCATCCTCCTGCCAGCCCCAGATGTCAAGGCTCACCCGATCCTCATCCAAGAGCGTACTGTCATTTTCATAGGCATAGTCCTGGTATTCGGGAGATACTCCAAAAAATAGCCGGCCTTCATCCTCCGAAAACCGAAGTGAAGCATCTGGACTGATGCGGCTATTTTCAAGTTTGACTGCTGATTTATCCAATTCAGCCAGCATGGATTTCTTTTTTACATCATAAACTAGCAGTTTATGGCTTGGCTTCTTGGCTTTTAAGGAGTCATCACTCGTCACAAAGGAAAGGTAACCGGACTGGGGAGAAAAGGCCATTCGTGCATAGGAAGTCATCTTTTCGTGCACCAATCGATGTTCCCCTGAGCTCAATTCAAGCAGATGGAGGGCTGCATTGTCTTGTTTCTCCTCTTCAGCAAGTACGTAATAGAGGAAGTCTCCATTCGGAGAGAAGCTAAATGATTTTACACGTTCGATGTCCCAAGTTTTTGTTCCATCGAGTGACCTAACGAGCAATTTGGTTCCATCTGTTTTTTTAGGCTTTTCTACCTTCTTGGTGGAATCGGAGCTGCTCTTCTCTTTGGTATCCTCCTTCTTGGCAAGTTCCTTCTCTAGGTGGATGGCAATCCAACTCCCCTTCTCGGTTGGGGTAGCAAAGGACTTCACGCGAGCTATTTTCTCCAATTTCCCCGTAGCCAGCTGCAGGATAAATAAACTATCCTTTGGCAGGTCATCGGCCTTTTTCTTTTTCAGTTTAAGTGCCCGAACGGAGTCTTTTTGAGCTACAATTCTCCCTACTGCAAAGGCATCGTCTGGGGTGAATAAGAATCCAGTTCCACGAGGGATAATTGTCTTTTTAGTGGGAGTTTTAAAAGGGAAAATTTCCAATCTTCCATCCCCATCTTGGGGCGAGATCTGATACCCAACAAACTGTCCGTTTTTGGTGATTTTATCTGAAGAAAGGCTCTCCCAACCGTCGTAATCTGCGTGGGTCAACGATCGCTTTTGCTGTGCGATAAGGGATTGAGAGATCAGCAGAAGGGTAAAAACCCATCCAGTGGTGATTCGTAAATTGATCATGGGTGCAATTAATTACTTAGGGTAAATTCTTTTTCGATAAATCCTCCTCGGGTGGACGAAAGCTTTATTTTTCCTTTGACAGGCGCATCGCCTTTTACCTGTACGACAAAAGTGGCGGTCTTCTTCTCACCTGCTCCGGTGTAGCCCGCATAGATGGTTTTATCGTACAAATTTGGAGTGGAAATTCGAACTGTAGCATCCTCGTCTCCTTTCAGCAAGGCCTTGTCAAAATCCAAGGATACGCGGTCCTCCTGAACAATTTTCACCAATTTGGCCTGCTCGAGTGCCACAGGCAACTTGCCGGAATTGGTCCAGGTTAGGGTCACTTGGTATTCTCCAGCCTTCAATTTCTTTACTTTCAAATCATCCACTACAAGCTGAGGAAGTCTTTTTGCCATGGCAAGGTTGAATAGTGCTTGTTTCTTAGCCCAGCTCTCCAATTGCCATGGAGGACCATTTTGTCCAAAAAACTTAGGGTGAAAGCCTCCAAGCTCCACTTCACCCAGTTCAGGATGCGTAAATGCTGTCCAAACCTTAAACCCTTTGCTTCCATTGGCCTCGTCATCCCACATCAATCCGTCGTAATCGTCGTAGATGCCATCGTTGTCGTAATCTTTCATCGCTCCATTGTTCCAGAGCTCATCCCCATACCAAATGCTTCCATAGTAGAAGTAGCCGAAGTCAGGACCATGGCCGAAAAGTGGTTCAGGCTTCAGCGGATCACCCGTCATGGAGTTGACCTTGTAGCGGGTGGCATAGGTTTCGTACACATCGCCAGCCCAAGGGTAGGCGGTAAACGAAAGACCAAGCTGATCCATCTCTTTGTAAATCGCCAAATCTTGGGGATACATGCGCTCCTCACTTTTGGAAGTAGACGGTGGGCGCAAGTGCATGGGTACGCGAGTATCCATGGAATTGACCACGGAGATATTGGGATGGCTCAACATCCATAGGACAGTAGCGCGAGATTCAATTTCACTTAGTGGGTATTCTCCTGCACCAAACTGGGTATATCCCCTTCCGGTCAGATCTCCACCAGTGTTTGGTCTCCAGTTTTCCGGATAGTTGCGGTGAAGATCTAATCCACCAATTCCATCTTCGTTGTAGCGACCATCGCCATCGTTATCAATGCCTTCGCTGTAGATCAGGTATTCCCCCTTTCCTGGGAAAGTTTGTTTCATCAATCGGCCTTTGGGATCTCGAGGATCAAGGATGTAATTTGCCTTTTCTTTTTCTTCAGGAGTTACTGCCTTTTTGCGGACTTGGTACAAGATGCCATCTCCATCCAAATCTTCTTCTGGATCCTCATCCACCAAGCCATCCCGATCGGTATCCTGAGGTTTGACTGTACTACGGTTGCGCTGAGCAGTGAACAAGTACATGTTTGAACCGTCTGGGTTATTTTGAGGGCGCAGGTAAATCACCTTGGTATCGATAAGCGCGGTGATTTCTGGGTCTTTGCCATAGTTTTCTAATAAATGCTGTGTCAACCACAGGATAGATTCACTGGAGGTGATTTCGCCCGAGTGTCTGCCTCCTTCAAAATAGGCTGCTGGCTTGTCTGTATCTTTCCCAGTAGCCTTATTGGTAAGCGTCATTTGGTAGATTGGTCTTCCCTCAAACGATTCCTCGATCACATAAAGGTCTACCAGGTTCGGGTATTGCTTTGCCCAGGTTTCATACCAATGATACATGACATCTACGGTGTGGTAGCGATTAAAGTCAAGGCTGGTGCCTGGAATGTATTCAACTTCAGGAAAGGAATGTTTTTTAAAAAACGAACTCCCGTGGCGTTCTCCAGAAACCCAATACTGGGTTGATTTGGTAAACTTTTCGGGAAAAGGCTTCTCTGGCACAAATGGTCTAACCTGAGCAGAAAGACTTCCTGCAAGAAGTAAGACAGGTAGCGTAAGGATGTGTTTTTTCATAGAAAGAGTCATTGTCTAGCTAAAAATAGGGAAGAGAACTAGAGAATTACTTGCCGCTCAAAAAAAATATGGTCTGCTCAACCCTTTAAAACAAAAAAGTCTTGCCAAAGACAAGACTCTTTTCAGAATATAAACCCAAATATAACTTTAGAGATTAAAAGTTCTTTTTCAGTTTCGATTCTTCGGCTGAATTAAGTTGAACAATTCGTTTTTGAATTTATTGAGAGTAAACTCAAAATTTAATTTGGCTGAAGAACAGAAACCCAAAGGAAATATATTTTGAACAAAATTGCAAATTGAAAAAATAATTTTGGAATATTTTAGACAATATGTAATTTCATGCATCCTTTATTAAAAATCATCTAAATCTCACACCAAAAAATGGACAAAATTTTAGATATCGATAATGTTGATCTAAAGATTATTTCTTTACTCAATGAAGATGCGAAGACACCCTACACGGAAATTGCCAAAAAAGTATTCGTTTCCTCAGGTACAGTCCATGTGCGAATGAAGAAATTGGAGGACATGGGCGTAGTAAAAAGCGCTACCCTGAACATTGATTTCTCCAAGTTAGGGTATGATATCTCAGCGTTCTTAGGGATCTACCTGGAGAAAAGTTCCTTGTATGACACGGTCATCGAGAAGTTAAAAGGAATTG
>JBIIGH010000096.1:0-8807 GCA_044236565.1 Algoriphagus sp.
ACTCAAAACCAAAAATAAAATCATTCATTCTGGCCTGGTAGCCCAAACCAAAAGAGGTGTATTTATTTTGAATTGGAAGGATTTCTCGTTCTTCAAGCAGGTCATTGAATTGGCTCAGATTGGCTCCGGAAGTACCCGTAAACGCATAAAAAGAAGATCGATTTGCCAAAAACCCTTGCGCCTGAAGTCCATCTCCCAAAAGAAGCACTGAAATTAGAAGAAGGAGTCTAGGTATCATATTAGAAAGCTTAGAAAAGCTACAGGGCAAAAATAATGGGAATTGCCAATTTTTAAGGCAAACCAGCCAAAACCCCCATTTTATTTTAAGAATTACCCTAAAATTCTCACTAAAAAAATGAAAAACTTGAATCTAACCTTCTCAAAAAAATTCCGTTATTGATCAAATAAAAATAAAAAAATCAATCCAAACATGATTCTATCTACAACTTCTACTCTTGAAGGACATCCAGTTGAAAATTACTTAGGCATCGTATCTGGAGAAACGATCATTGGCGCCAACATCTTGAAAGATTTTTTTGCAAGCATCACCGACATTGTAGGAGGAAGATCTTCGGCCTACGAACAAGTACTACGCGAAGCAAAAGCCACTGCCATGGCGGAAATGGAACTGCAAGCAAGACACTTGGGTGCAAATGCCATTATCGGAATCGACCTAGACTACGAAACTATTCGGGAGGGCATGCTCATGGTTACTGTCAGTGGTACCGCAGTGAAAGTGTACACTTGAGCGAGGTATAAAAGAGAATTACTGGCTTGACATCCACTGCATAATCAAGCCGCTGATGTACGCTCCGTAAGTACCCAGAGCATAGCCCAGCACCGCCAAAAGCACTCCTACTGAAGCCAAGGAAGCATCAAAAGCAGAAGCCACGATAGGTGCAGAGGCTGCACCACCCACATTGGCTTGGGAGCCCACTGCCACATAAAAGAAGGGTGCCTTGATCAGCCAAGCAACGAAAAGCATCAAGGAGACGTGGAACAGAATCCAAATAATTCCTATCAAAAATAGGATGGGATTGTCTAGCACTGCACCCAAGTCCATTTGCATCCCAATGGTGGCTACCATGACGTAGAGAAGCACTGAACCCAATCGGGAAGCGCCCACTCCTTCCAAATGTCTTGCCTTCGTAAAGGATAGGACCAAACCCAGCGCAGTAGCAATAACTACAATCCAGAAGAAGGCTGAATTCAAGGAATATTGGTTCCATTCAGGGTGATTGGTTTCAAACCAAGGCGCCAAGAAATCTGCACAGTAGTGCGATAACCCGGTAACCCCAAATCCAATTCCGAGTATGAGTAAAATATCTGTTAGGCTAGGAATAGCAATACTGGCTTCGCGTGCCTTCGCAATTCGGTCTCTCAGTTCGTAAATCGCAGTTGTATCAGCCTTTAAGAATTTATCGATCTTTTCTGGTTTGGCAGCCCAATACAACAAAATGGCCATCCAGAAATTCGCTACTAGGACGTCTACTGCAATCATTTGTCCAAACAACACTGGACTTGCACCAAATACCTCCAACATGGCGGTTTGGTTGGCACCTCCACCAATCCAACTCCCAGCGATGGTTGACAATCCCCTCCACAATTCATCTGGTCCCGTACCTGCATATAGATCAGGCTGAATCCAGCCCACGATGAACAGTGCCAACGGGCCACCAAATACAATCCCAACCGTTCCGGTAAGAAACATCGTCAAGGCCTTGGGGCCAAGCCGAAGGATCCCTTTGAGATCCACACTTATTGTGAATAATACAAGAGAAGCGGGAAGTAAATAACGGGATGCCACCTTATACAAGCCGGAGGACTCACCAGAAATCAATCCAATAGAATTAAAGATTGCTGGGATGAAATAACAAAGTAAAACCGTAGGCACATAGGTATAAAACTTAACCCAAAAAGGATGCTTACTAGAAGAAGAGGCAAAAATAAATGCCAAAGTGGCCATCAATAGGCCAAAAACTACCGCATCATTGGTTAAAAAGGGACTAGTTTGCTCCTGCATATATGTATAGTTCTTCCTTACAACATTACCAACTATTGACTAAAAAGCCATCCCGATAGCAGATTTTTGCTCCAAAACCTGTACAAGTTCACTTAAAATCATCGCTGTAGCCCCCCAAACCACCTCCTCCTCTACTGCGAAATAGGGAGCATCCAAGTACATCCCTCCTCCTACAGCAAGCTGCGTCTGCTTTCTAACCTCAGGATGAAAAAGGGAAATCACTTCTGTAGTAATAATTCGTGCTACCTCACGCTGCTCGGGAACAAAGCTCGGCTTCTCCTGAATTAAACCAACCACAGGGGTTACCAGGAAATTACTCGTTGGAATGTAAAGATCCGATAAACACCCAAGGACCTCTACTTTGCCGGCATCTATCCCAATCTCCTCTTCTGCTTCCCGCAAGGCCGTAAAAAGGATGTCTGGGTCAGAAGGTTCCATTTTCCCACCTGGAAAGCCCACTTGCCCACTGTGTACCCCTGGGTACTGAGGCCGTTTGATCAAGGGAAAATACACTGCGCCCTCATCCGGGTAAAACAAAAGTAAAACCCCACTTTTCTTGGGCGGCTCAGCGAACGTCGTAGTAAACCTCCGTAAATCAAGTGGCTTGGGAGCCATTTTAACATGCGCCTCCTTCCCCGGTAATTCCTTGGTAAATGCTTGATGAAGTAAGGCTTTGAGGTGATCAATAGTCATCATTCGCGATTGAGATTCAATCTAACCATCAAGTAACTTGAAAATGAGATAAATAAAAAAGGCCGGAATAAAATCCCGACCTTTTCCTGCTCTCAAACCTATTAAACCTATTGTAAATATTCAATTCATGAATACCCACGAAAAATAGAAAATGTTTTTTTCTCTTCAAACAATCGATTGCGAAAAATTTTCAAAATATTATTCGGTGTTCATTTTAATCAAAATTGAGCTTGTTTTTTTAATTAAAATAAGTGGCTTACCCAATCGCAAATTTTCTAATTGATCTGTAGCTATCACTAAATCGCATACTGTCAGCCCCCCTTGTATTAATCCATAGAATAGCATAGATTTAAGTATTCACTTTTTAATCTTTTTTAATGAAGCCAAGCCTGATTTTTTGCTTCTGGCTGCTGTTTTCAATGGATGCATCAGCCCAAATAGACCTATCCACCCAAGCCTTTGGAGCTAAAAGCCAAGGATTAGGAACTACCAAATTGTATCATCGTGATGCCTGGAGTCTTGCAAACAATGTGGGTACCCTCGACAGACTCGCTGATTCTGAGATCGGCATCGCAGTAGACCAGCGATTTGGAATCCAAGAACTAAGCACGGCAGCCCTCTCGGCTGTTTTTAAAACCCAAAAAGGAAGCATCGGAATTGGCATTGCGCGTTACGGAGGGGAGCTATTCAATCAACATCGACTCGAACTGGGGCTAGGCACCACACGAGGGATCCTAAGTTTTGGGATAAAAGCAGGTTGGTTCCAAACCCATATCGAAGGTTTTGGAACGGGTAATGCCTTTCAATTCTCCTTAGGGGGATTGGCAGAATTAGGTCCTAAGTTTTTCTTCGGAACGCAGCTCACGAATGTAAACCAAGCCAAAATCAGTAAATACTCCTCTCAACGTCTCCCGACCCTACTCCAAATGGGGGTTACTTACCTCCCTTCCGAAAACCTGGAAATCCATACCGAATTAGAAAAAGAGTTGGACCAGCCCCCCATTTTTAGGTTTGGCCTTCAATACAGCCTTGAAAAATGGATCATCCTGCGAACGGGCATTCACTCCTACCCCACTGCCCTCAACTTTGGGCTTGGACTGCATAAGAAAAACTACGGTTTAGACTATGCCTATGGACAAAATACTGCCTTAGGAAGCACTCACCATCTCTCGATATTCTTAAAGCGCTAAGCATGAAGATGATTTTCTATTTATGTGGCTTTCTCTTGCTTGCCTTACCCGCAATCGCTCAAGAAAACAGGCCTCCAACCTTGGATATTCTACAGCTGATGGAGCGACTCTTTCCCATCCAAGACGAGGACTTGGACTACGAAGCCCTGTATGAATTGCTTCTAGAACTCTACCAGAATCCCCTCGAAATCAACAGAGTAACCGCAGATGAACTGCAAGCAACCTACCTCCTTTCAACTCCACAAATTCAATCTTTACTGGAGCACCGAAGGACTTGGGGAGATTTTCTTTCACTTTATGAGCTGCAATCAATTGATAATTGGGATAGTACCACCTTGGTCACTATCCTGCCTTTCCTTACCCTTGAAAGCACTGCAACTAGCAGCAAGACTTTTTTTGAGCGTTTGCGGAGCGAGGAAAACAACTTTTTAGTGCTTCGTCACCGAAGAAACTGGGAGTTGCGCAAGGGCTATTCTAAAAATGACAGTACCCTCAATCCCACAAGTCGGTACTTTGGCGATCCAAACGACTTGTTTCTGCGGTATCGAATTCAGCATGCCAAAGATTTCAGTCTGGGACTTATCCTGGAGAAGGATGCAGGTGAGGTCCTTACCTGGGACACCAAAACTAGCCGCTATGGATTCAATTTTGCTTCTTTCCACTTCACTCGCTACGGCATGGGAAAATGGAAAACCATTTCCCTTGGAGATTTCCAAGCCAGCTTTGGGCAGGGGCTAGTATTTGGTGCGGGATTTAGTTTGGGCAAAGGCGCAGAAACAGTCCCCACCGTACGCAGAAGCAGCTTGGGGGTCCTACCCTACACGGCAAGTATCGAAACAGGTTTTTTTAGAGGAATTGGATTGACCCGACAAATGGGTCCTTGGCAAACTAGTCTTATTCTCTCCTCAATTGGGAAGGATGGACGAGTGACGGAATCGAGTGATTCCCTAGGGGCAGCACCACAGACGCTAACTAGCCTGTCCCAAACAGGGCTACACCGCAGTTTGAGCGAACTCTCCACCAAAAACCAAGTGCGAGAAACCAACCTAGGCAGCAACCTCCAATACAGCGCTACCTCGGGACGCTGGTCTGCTGGGTTAAACTTTCTGCATACCCAGTTTAGCATTCCCTGGATTCGAAATGCGACGAGCTACAATGCCTTTGATTTTTCGGGCCAAACGAATCAGATTGGGAGCCTCTACGCCAACCTTACATGGAAGAACTTTGCTTTCTTCGGTGAGACGGCACATTCGAGGAGTCAAGGGCAAGGAACTGTTCTTGGGTTGGTAAGTAGCTTGAGTAGAACGGTGGATTTTTCGCTGCTTTGGAGAAGCTATGATCGACACTTCCACAGTTTGTATGCTACTGCATTTGCGGAAAGTACCCGCCCTAGCAACGAGCGAGGAGTATATTTAGGGTTTCAGGTCAAGCCTTCAGCAACCCTCAAACTCAATGCTTACGTAGACTTCTTTACTTTTCCCTGGCTTAAGTTCCGAGTATCTACTCCATCCAATGGACAGGAATGGCTGGTTCGCTGGAGCTACCAGCCACAAAAAACCAGGCAAGTTACTGTTCAATTTAAACAGGAACGTAAAATGAGAAATCTCACAGAAGAGGTGGAATCTACACCGACTCAACAAGTTGGCACGATTCTAAAAAGCCAAGCACAGGCAAGCTTGGAGCTGGATTTTTCACCTGAATTGAGCAGTCGGTCCCGAATCCTTTGGAATCAGGTCACCTTCGATCAGAAAAAAACACAGGGATGGATGCTAATTCAAGAATATTCGTTTTCCCAAGAGCACTGGAAGCTTACCGCTCGAATGGCCTTATTTGACACCGATACCTTTGACAACAGACTCTATGCTTACGAGCAAAATGCAGTCGGAACTTTTGCAATTCCTTCCTTCTCGGGTAGAGGCAGCAGGCAGTATTTATTGGCTCAATACCGGATTCATTCGCGGCTTACGGCCTATTTTCGAATTGCTCAGACGATCTATTCTGACCGAGAAGTAATCAGTTCGGGCATGCAAGCCATTTCAGGTCCCAAACAAACCGACACCGTGCTCCTGCTTCGCTATGCCTTGCATTAATTTTTTTAGGAGTGGTAGGATAGCCACCTAGCTTTTTGATAAATTGACAAAAAAATGCACGCTCATGAAAAAAATTGGTCTTCTACTCCTTCTAGTCCTCTTACAGCAAAGCTGGCTCCTTGCTCAGGATTTTTCAAAAATGACGAAGAAGGAAGGATTTGTCCCCTTCTACTTGGATGAAGAAAAAGGAAAGATTTACTTAGAAATTTCCTCCCTTAACCAAGAGCTCCTGTATGTCAATGCCTTGACTGCAGGTATCGGGTCCAATGATATCGGATTGGATCGAGGTCAACTAGGCGATACCCGAGTGGTTGAGTTTCGGAAAACAGGAACTAAAATCCTGATGGTGCATAAAAATTACGACTACCGCGCCTACACCAAAAACCCATATGAGGCACAATCCATTCAAGATGCTTTTGCCCAATCCACGCTATGGGGCTTTGAAGTGGTGAAAACCGAAGGAAATACCCATATCGTAGATGCAACTAACTTTTTCCTACAAGATGTACATGGAGTCAGTGAAACGCTTGCACGGTCCAAACAAGGTAACTACAAAGTAGATCCAAGTCGCTCTGTCTTGTACTATCCCACCACCAAAAACTTCCCAAAAAACACAGAGGTAGAAGCTACCATCACCCTCACAGGAACAGGAGCAGGAGCAAATTTGCGATCCGTGACTCCAAGCCCTGATGCAGTAACTGTTCGGATGAGGCATTCCTTTATCGAATTGCCAGAGCTTTATGCGACGCGCAAATTTGATCCCCGTGCTGGTTATTTCTTTATCAGCTACCAAGATTACACCACTCCCATTGATCAACCTTTGGTGAAGCGATTTATCTCCAGACATCGATTGGAGAAAAAGGACCCCACCGCAGCAGTCTCAGAGGTGGTAGAACCAATCGTCTATTACCTAGATCGTGGTACTCCAGAGCCTGTAGCAAGTGCATTGATTGAAGGAGGCAACTGGTGGGCACAAGCCTTTGAGGCAGCCGGATTTAAAAATGCATTCCGAGTAGAACTTGCCCCAGAGGGCATGGACCTAAGTGATGTACGCTACAATGTCATCCAATGGATCCATCGCTCCACTCGTGGCTGGTCCTATGGATCTAGTATCCAGGATCCACGTACAGGTGAAATCATCAAAGGGCAAGTTTCCCTCGGTTCCCTCCGAGTACGGCAAGATTACTTGATCGGCCAAGGCTTGCTTCAGCCCTTCGAAGATGGAAATACAGCAGATCCCAAATTGATGGAGTTTGCGTTGAACCGCTTGAAGCAACTGTCAGCGCATGAGATCGGGCATACCATTGGATTGGCACACAGCTACGCTACTTCTGCTACAGGTCGCTCTTCTGTCATGGATTATCCGCATCCGGTAATTACAGAAAATGAAAAAGGAGAAATTGATTTTGGCAATGCCTATGATCTGAAAATTGGAGAATGGGACAAACTGGCCATCACCTATGGCTATGGACAGCCTACTGCCAACCAAAGCGAAGAAGAGTTTTTAGAAAAAACACTCCAAGCCACCTACGCTGCAGGTTATGAGTTTATCACCGATTCAGATTCACGAAATCCAAGTGGGGTACATCCACGCTCCCACCTTTGGGACAATGGGGCTTCTGCTCCAGAAGAACTCAAGCGAATGTTAACCTTGCGTGAAAAACGCATGAAAACCTTCGGACTCAATTCCATCAAAACAGGAGAGCCGCAAGCGATCTTGGAAGAGGTATTTGTTCCACTTTACTTGATGCACCGCTACCAGCTGGAGGCAACTAGCAAGTTGGTCGGCGGACTAGACTACACCTATAAAGTCAAAGGTGACAACCAAACTGCGCACCAGTGGATTTCATCCAAAAGCCAAATTGAAGCCCTAGATGCCCTCCTACTTTCCATCAGCACGGAACAATTAGAAATTCCTGCTTCAATTTTGGCCTTAATTCCACCTAGACCATATGGCTATGGCAAAAACAGAGAAACTTTCCCTTCACGGACTGGACCAGTATTTGATCCCATCGCCCCTGCGGAAAATGTGGTGGATGCTACCTTTACCTTTCTTTTTGAACCCGGAAGAGTTAATCGAATTTACTTACAGGAGCTTCAAAATAAGTCCTTGCCAGGTTTAGAAACGGTGTTGGAGAAAGTGAGCAATCAAGTATTTAGTAATTCCATGCCAAAAGGCCTTGGTGTGGAAGTCAAATTGATGACTGAAGCCAAATTGGTAGATCACTTGATTGCCTTGTCAAAAAATGCTGGTGCATCGCAAACCGTTCGTGCATTGGTTCGAAATCAATTGCGCCTACTAAGCACTAATTCGGGTTCATTCTCTATCCTCTTGCAAGCGCATCGAGATTACTTGAAGCAAAAGATTGAGGCTTACCTCAGCCTTCCAGAGGAATTGACTCCTCAGCAAGTGCTCAATATCCCAGATGGAGCTCCTATCGGTATGGAAAGTATGACTTGTGACTTTCACTAAGAGCATCTAAGGCCAGGAATTCCTGGCCTTAGTTTTTTTATATTCCTTGCTCGGGAAAATGCATACTTATTCAAGTTAAAATCCCCTATAAATCGGTAATTTTGAGATTGTATTCCAGGTAAAACCAATTGATTCCCTCTATCGATTACATGAGCAATCCCTTACTTTCTACATTCCATACTCCCTTTACTACTGCTCCTTTTACTGAGATTTTTCCCAATCATTTTCAACCTGCATTTATTGCGGCTATAGCAGCCGCAAAAAAAGAAATTGAGGCAATCAAAGCGGTGGCGCTACCTAGCTTTGAAAACACGGTAGAAGCCTTGGAAAAAAGTGGG
>JBIIGH010000097.1:0-8740 GCA_044236565.1 Algoriphagus sp.
ATTCCCATCGCGATACCAGTAACTGGTGCCTTGATCTGAACCCCTGCATCCATCAAGGCCAAAGAGCCTGCGCAAACCGTAGCCATAGAGGAAGATCCATTGGATTCCAAAATATCAGAAACGATACGAATGGTATATGGATTTTCGGTGTCAGGAGGCAATACCTTCTTCAAAGCACGCATGGCAAGGTTACCATGGCCTACTTCTCTTCTACCTACTCCCCTGTTGGGCTTCACTTCACCCGTAGAAAATCCTGGGAAGTTGTAGTGTAGGTAAAACTTGTTGTAGCCAGAGATCACTGCTCCATCAATTAGTTGCTCATCCATCTTTGTACCTAGGGTACAGGTTGTGACAGACTGAGTTTCCCCGCGGGTAAATACTGCAGAACCGTGTGCAGATGGAAGGTAGTCGACTACAGACCAGATGGATCTGATTTCGTCAAGGTCTCTTCCGTCCAAACGCTTCTTCGTTTCTAGCGTCAAGTTACGCGCAGCTTCTTTGTGGATTTTATGGAAATAGGGTCCAATTAAGCTGGATTCAAATCCATGATCTTCTCCAAGGCTGGAAACATATTCTTCCTTAATTTCCTTTACCAAGGCAGCGCGCTCAGACTTATTAGCAATTTGACGATTCACTGCTTCAAAAAGCTTCCCGTAGGTCGCTGCACGCATGTGATCGTAAAGGGCTTTATCACTTTTTTCGTGGCAATAGGTTCTTTTCTGCTCCTTGCCTACCAACTTGGTCAATTCAACCTGTGCTTGGCAATGTCTTTTAATCTCTTCGTGGGCAAATTGCATCGCTTCCACCATCTCATCCTCTTGAATTTCAGAAGCTTCACCTTCTACCATCAAGATGTAGTCCAAAGAACCAGCAACAATAAACTCCAAGGAAGCCTTAGCCAAATCTGCAGGCTTTGGATTAATTACCAATACACCGTCAATTTTGGCTACACGAACCTCAGAGATAGGTCCATTAAATGGGATATCGGATACTGAAAGTGCAGCAGAGGCAGCAAGACCGGCAAGTGCATCTGGCAATACCTCTTCGTCATAAGACATCAACGTGATCATTACTTGCGTGTCTGCATGGTAATCATCTGGGAAAATTGGTCGGATCGCACGATCGACAATTCTACTGATCAATACTTCGTAGTCAGATAGTTTTCCCTCTCTTTTCAAAAATCCTCCAGGGATCTTTCCTGAGGAAGCAAATTTCTCTTGGTAATCAACTGACAAAGGCAAAAAATCCACCCCATCTAGAGCGTCCTTCTTAGCAACTACGGTAGCCAAAAGCATCGCTTTTCCCATCCGCACAACAACTGAACCGTCAGCCTGCTTGGCTAATGCACCGGTTTCAATACTAATTTCTCTACCATCCTGAAGCGTGATGGTCTTGGTGATCAAATTTGGTAACATATACAATGTGTAGAATTAATTCTGATTAATAAAAAATAAAGGATTGTAGCTAAAAAAAGAAAAAAGTAAGGTTCTCAAGGAAGAGAACCCTACTTTCGAGTTATTTTCTGATTCCGAGCTCAGCGATAATTGATCTGTAACGCTCGATTTCTCTTTTATGGAGGTAGTCTAGAAGACTTCTTCTCTTTCCAACCAACTTCATCAATCCCAATCTAGTGGAGTGATCTTTCTTGTTTGACTTCAAATGCTGAGTCAAATGCTGAATACGGTGTGTAAAGAGGGCAATCTGTGATTCAGGAGATCCTGTATCAGTAGCAGACTTTAACCGTCCATGATTTTTAAACAACTCTTGTTTTTTCTCTGATGTTAAATACATGTTTAGCTAAATTTTATAAAACAATGACAAAGGTAAGGGTTAAAATTCAATTTTGAAACAAATAAGTCAAATAGAACGACGCGATGGAACAAATTTTCGAAGCCAATTCAGCAGGCCCACGTAAAAATCCGATTCAAACAAGCGTGCATCTTTTCTGGCTTGTCTCAAGAAAAACAAGCCAAAAGGAAGTAAGCAAAGGTTTGAGAAAATAGTTCCAAATAACGAATCGACTACCCCCTCTTTGGCCCACTTCTCTCCTGTAATGGTCAGCATGTAGAAAAGAATGAAAAAGAGGATGGAAATTAATACGGGCAACCCTAGGCCTCCCTTCTTTATGATTGCACCCAGCGGTGCACCAATGAGAAACATGACAAAGCAGGCTATGGCTTGACTGTATTTTTGGTACCAAGCGATTTCATAGCGTCTAAACTCTCGAACCTGCCCGTCCACTTGACCTTTCTTTACATCAAAGGAGTTTTTGAGGTTTCTTGCGTTGTTTAAGGCGAGCGTAAGGGCATTGCTAAGGTAGCCTCGCTTGTAAAACATGGAATCAAGCAGTTCTTTTTCCTCGGTTGTCAGCCGTGCGGTTCGGATTGATTTAGGGGATTTGCCGACCCCTATTACGAGGCTATCCGGATTGGTTTGCTCGAAAGAACTTGAATCATTTTGAACAAATTGTTTTGCATCCAATTTTTTGCGCAACGAAACAGCTGAGTCCTTTTGCACCGTAATTAGTGAGACAGGAATGGTATCTACTGTAGCTGTTTCCACAATCGTGTTGGTGCTCGAATCAGGATTCACTTCCCGATTGATAGCGTCAATGCTATCCTCCAAGGCCTGCTCCTGTATGATTCGGATTCTCCTCAACGTATCGAATCTAGCCTTTTCAACTACTATCTCTGGGGATGGAGTGAGTTTTCTATTTTTGGTGAAAAAAGGATAAATACTCGCTGCGGTAATGAAATTCTGGTATTTCAAATCATTGACTACCAGATGAATTGAATCCAAACCGTACCGAATTTCTTCTATTGTTTTGATGGCACGGTTTGTAGACCATTGGTTTTCAGGAGTACGATTGAGTTGAAAGGCTCCTAAATCAAAAACCATGACATTCTCCTTAAAAGCGGTTCTTGAAAACTCCACAGGTGCCTCAGAAATTCCTCGCGTAGATCGTGATTCTTTGTAGCTCTGTCCTGCATAAAGCGTGAGCTTCATGTACTTGTCGTTATTAAAGGTCTCCATTCGACCCGAATCTGCCATAGTCACATTCAGATTACCTTGGCCTTCGGAGTGATTGTAGATCAAAATATCCTTTAGCCGCACCTCATCCAGTTTCTTATTGACTTTGATACTGAAGTTGGGAATCCCATTGTAAAAGACACCTTCTTTGATATCCAAGGAAGGAGTCTTCATTCGAATATCGTAGAGAAGCGAAAAGGTCTTTAGGTTCACCTTGGGAACCAAGTAATTGTTGGATAAAAAGGCAAGGAAAGTTAAGCCTACTGCAAAAATCCCAATAGGCCGCATGGCCCTAGTCAATGATATCCCACTTCCTTTGATGGCCGTGAGCTCAAAATGCTCTCCCAAATTCCCGAATGCCATCAAACTAGATAGCAGCATGGCCAAGGGCAAAGCCATGGGCGAGATGCTGATGACGAAGTATCCGATTAGTTCCGCATAAATCCAGAAGCCCAAACCCTTTCCGAATATTTCATCGAAATACTTTAACATGTTGACAATCAACAGGATAAAGTCTACCACCAAAAAAGTGAGGAAAAAAGGACCTAAAAAGGAGCCTAGAATAAGTTTATCTAGTTTTTTCATCTGCGGAAATCCGAACAAAGTAAGGAAATTTCTCGCTGAGACCATGTATTTAATGCAAACAAAAAAGACTTCCCATTTGAGAAGTCTTCGTAGCGAGAGGGAGATTTGAACTCCCGTCCGCCGCGGCGGATATGAATCCATGCATTCACTGAAAACAAAAAAGACTTCCCATTTGAGAAGTCTTCGTAGCGAGGACGGGAGTTGAACCCGTGACCTCAGGGTTATGAATCCTGCGCTCTAACCAACTGAGCTACCTCGCCAAATTTCTTTTTTTGTTTTTAGGGTTATTTCAGAATATTGGTTATCTTCCAAAACATCTTTTTTTATTCCTTTTCACCCAATTTCTTTTGGATTACGAGTTTTAGACCCCTTAAAAACGGAATGCAAATATGAGGGCTTGTTGTCTGAAATGCAAATAGAGAAGGAACTTAGAGATTAAAATATTCAGATTTTCTCACTCAACTTATGTCTAAAGATCAATTTGTAGCTGATTATCAATTAAATGCTTCTAAAAAAATTGTTTATACCTATTTAAGTACCGCGAGTGGATTGCAAGAATGGTTTGCCGATAAAGTTCGCATTGATGAAGACAAAAATTACATCTTCAATTTTGATCAAGAGGACCATTATGCAAAGCAAAACATCATAAAAGCCAATTTGCATGTTCGGTGGGATTTTTTTGACCCTAAATCATCAGCTTCCCAGAAAGAATCCTACATCGAATTCAAGTTGGATGAAGCAGAACTTACACAATCCTTATTTTTAAAAATAATAGACCAATCTAATTTCTACAGTCTAGATGAGCTTGACGGAATATGGGATGGATTAATAGCTAAATTGAAAGGAACTATTGGAGGATAAATCCCACCAAATCCAATCCGAGGGGGACATTCCTGCTATCCGAGGCTGGTTAAAATCTTCGGTTACACTACCAAGACTTCTAGAAATCGAAGTCTTTTTTTTAACATAAAAAAAGCCTCCCTATTCGGGAGGCTTCCGTAAGATAAGGTAGTGCCGACCTTATTTTACTCTTTCAACTACAGCTTTGAATGCTTCTGGGTGATTCATTGCCAAGTCAGCCAAAACCTTTCTGTTTAGTTCGATTTCTGCTTTCTTCAACAATCCCATCAACTGAGAATAGGAAACTCCATAGGCTCTTGCACCTGCATTGATACGTTGAATCCACAAAGCTCTGAACTCTCTTTTCTTCGCTTTACGGTCTCTGTATGCATACTGAAGACCTTTCTCATACTTGTTTTTGGCTACAGTCCACACGTTCTTACCTCTTCCGAAGTAACCTCTAGTGGCCTTTAAAACCTTTTTTCTTCTTGCTCTTGACGCTACCGCGTTTACCGATCTAGGCATAGTGTTTTGTTTTTTGATCCGTGGTGTCCCTTGTTAGGAGCTTAGTGACCAACGCATCTGGTGAATAAATAAACCTTGTTACTGTAAATTTTTTATGCTGAAAATCAGATTCTCAACATGTCTCTTACTCTACCCTCGTCAGACTCATGTACCAAACCAGCTTTGGTTAGGTTGTGCTTACGCTTCGTAGATTTTTTCGTAAGGATGTGGCTTTTGAAAGCATGTTTCCTCTTGATTTTGCCGGTACCGGTGAGGGTAAACCGCTTTTTTGCACTGGATTTGGTTTTTACTTTTGGCATTTTGCTGTATTTATAATTGTTGAACTCACTTTTTACCTGGCTTAGGCGCAATGAAAATATTCATTCGCTTTCCTTCCAGTCTTGGCATCTGTTCCACGATCCCTACATCTTCTAAGGCTTGGGCAAACTTTAAAAGCAACATTTCGCCACGCTCCTTGAACACAATACTTCGTCCTACAAAGTGTACGTATGCTTTTACTTTAGCTCCTTCTTTTAGAAAACTGACGGCATGCTTCAATTTGAAATTGAAATCGTGGTCATCTGTATTCGGTCCAAATCGAATTTCTTTTAAAACAACCTTCGCTGCATTCGCTTTGATCTCCTTCTGCTTCTTCTTCTGCTCAAACTTAAACTTCGCATAATCAATGATCTTACATACCGGAGGATCTGCGTTTGGAGAGATCTCGACTAAGTCTAAATCGTTTTCCTGAGCAAGTTGAATGGCTTTTTCTGTAAGAAGTACGGCATTACCGCCTGCCACAAAATCCCCCACTACACGAACCTCACGTACTCTGATCTTTTGATTGATCTTGTAAGGTTCTTCTTGTCTACCCCTTGGTTGATACGGTCTTTGATTCAAGTTAGCTGTTTTTGATTTAATTAATTTGGCCTGCAAATATCGGAATTATTTCGAATCCAAAAAATGGAATCCCATTTCTAGCCTATTCTTTGGCCAATGATTCTGAAATAATCCCCTTAAAATACTGAATAAATTCGGCTGGACTGAAAACTCCCAGGTCTCCTTGACCATGCTTTCGCACGGCTACTTTTCCTTCCTCCTGCTCTTTTTCGCCCACAATAAGCATGAATGGCACTTTTCGAACTTCTGAATCCCGGATCTTACGTCCAATCTTCTCATCCCGATTATCTATCGTTCCCGTAATTCCAGCCTCATCCAAAATTCCTTTCAATTCTTCTGCGTAGGAAATAAATTTTTCTGAAATCGGTAAAATATTGATTTGTTCCGGTGCCAACCACAACGGGAAGTCTCCCGCACAGTGCTCAATGAGCACGGCTACAAAGCGCTCCAAGGAACCAAAAGGTGCTCTGTGAATCATTACAGGGCGATGCTTCTGGTTGTCCGAACCGATGTACTCCAACTGGAAACGATCTGGAAGTTGGTAGTCGACCTGAATCGTACCCAACTGCCATTTTCTACCCAAAGCATCCTTCACCATAAAGTCTAGCTTCGGACCATAAAATGCCGCTTCACCCAATTCAGTCACGGTCTCCAAACCCTTTTCGGCAGAAGCTTCAATGATGGCAGCCTCAGCCTTGTCCCAGGCTTCATCTGAACCAATGTACTTCTGCTTGTTTTCTGGGTCACGCAAGGAAATCTGAGCGGTGTAATCACTAAAGCCCAAGGCTTTAAATACATAAAGCACCAAGTCAATTACTTTGATAAATTCCTCTTTTACCTGATCTGGACGGCAGAAGATGTGTGCATCATCTTGAGTAAATCCTCGAACACGGGTCAATCCATGCAATTCCCCACTCTGCTCGTAGCGGTATACGGTTCCAAACTCTGCATAGCGAATCGGTAAGTCCTTATAAGACCGTGGCTTGTGCTTATAAATCTCGCAGTGATGCGGGCAGTTCATCGGCTTCAATAAAAATGCCTCTCCCTCGTGTGGTGTGGTAATGGGCTGAAAGGAGTCCTTGCCGTACTTCTCGTAGTGACCGGAAGTTTCGTACAAGGCCTTGTGGCCAATATGCGGAGTGGTCACTTGCTGGTACCCAGATTTATCTTGGGCCTTTTTCATGAAGTTGATCAGGCGCTCCCGCAACAAGGTGCCCTTAGGCAACCAAAGTGGAAGACCCATGCCTACCTTTTCTGAAAAAGTAAATAACTCCAATTCACGACCCAACTTGCGGTGATCTCGCTTCTTTGCTTCTTCTAAAAGGGTCAAGTAATCCTTTAGCTCCTGAGCCTTAGGAAAGGTTACCCCATAAATACGGGTAAGCATCTTACGCTTCTCATCCCCTCTCCAATACGCACCAGCAATGTTGGTGAGCTTTACTGCTTTGATAAAACCGGTATTCGGGATATGTGGTCCACGGCAAAGGTCGGTAAAGTTGCCCTGCTCGTAAAACGTGATTGTTCCGTCCTCCAATCCCTCCAACAGGTCGAGCTTGTACTCGTCTCCTTTTTGCTGGAAATAGCTTACTGCCTCCTTTTTGGAAATCTCCTTGCGGATATAGTCTGACTTGAGTCTTGCCAACTCAAGCATTTTGTTCTCAATTTTCTCTAGCTCCTCCCCGTCCAACTTGTGGTCGCCGAAGTCTACGTCGTAGTAAAAACCTGTTTCAATGGAGGGTCCAATGCCTAATTTCACCCCAGGATACAAGTCCTCCAAGGCTTCTGCCATCAAGTGTGCAGAGGAATGCCAAAAGGTGCTCTTGCCATCTAGGTCGTTCCAGGTGAGCAATTGCAAGGTGGAATTGCTTTGAATGGCACGAGAAGCATCCCATACCTCCCCGTTTACTTTGGCTGCAAGTACATTCCGTGCCAAACCCTCGCTGATACTTGCAGCAATCTGTAGTCCGGTAATGCCTTGTTCGTACTCCCTCACCGAACCATCGGGAAGGGTAATTTGAATGTGTTGTGACATGTTGTTTTTTTTACTGCCTATACAAACAGGCTGTGGATTAAGCTGCAAATATGCACAAAAGCTAGGCTCAATGGAAAAATTTGGCAGGGAAAGCAGGAAACTTTTCCTTACAAAATTACCTGTGCACTGATTTTGACGAGAAAGGGTCGCGCTTCGGGACTGTCCAAATAGCTCATGCGGTGAAAGAAATCCACCCTGAAAAAGCGGAAGATATTTTCGATGCCATAGCCCAGTTCCACATAGGGTACCATGGGGTCTAGTCGACCAAAGGACTCCAGAAAACGCCCATTTGGAGCAGTTTGAGGAAGATTCAAGATGTTTTGATCCTGTACTGAACCCATCAATACGTTTGCATTACCCACCATGCGCCACTTCAGTTTTTTGATCAAGGGGATGGAATTGAATAAGAAGCCTTCGAAGGATTGCCGGTAACGCAAGCTCACAAACCGATCTGAGGCAAACTCATTGAAATTCATGGTATTGAAGGCCGCGGTGGTGTAAAACAAGGTTTCATTGCCCAAATGGTTCTCCAATAAGGGAAAAGGAACCTCTCCCCAGATTTTGCCTGCATCAATTTCATAACGGCCTACACCCAAAAGTCCCAAATTGATGCGGTGGTAGAGGTAAAAGTTAAGTTTGGTATAGTTCAAAGAAGCACCTAGTGCAGGAATCCCTTTTGTATAATTCATCTCCACGATTGGCCATTTGCTAGATCCCAAGGATGCTCGGGTGTTGTCATTGATTAGGATGACTTCGTCTCGACCATAGCGAATACCGGTGCGGATTTCGGTGGTCTGGAAACTCGTTCGCAAAGCTTTAGATCCCTGTTCGTAGTAGTAAAAGTCAAAG
>JBIIGH010000098.1:0-8604 GCA_044236565.1 Algoriphagus sp.
GAACTTGGATTTGCTGGCCTCGGGGTCGGTGCAGCCATGAATGGTTTGAAGCCGATCATTGAATTCATGACTTTCAATTTTTCGTTGGTGGCTATCGATCAGATCATCAACTCTGCCGCAAAAATGTATGCCATGTCGGGAGGCGCTTACTCCGTGCCGATCGTATTTCGTGGCCCTACAGGTAATGCGGGGCAATTGGGAGCTACCCACTCTTCCAACTTTGAAAACTGGTTTGCCAATACTCCTGGACTAAAAGTAATCGTTCCTTCCAATCCTTACGATGCAAAAGGCTTGTTAAAGGCAGCCATCCGTGACCCAGATCCAGTGATTTTCATGGAGTCTGAGGTGATGTATTCTGACAAAGGCATGGTCCCTGATGGGGAATACTTGCTTCCGATCGGCGTGGCTGACATCAAGCGCAAGGGCACGGATGTAACCGTGATTTCCTTTGGCAAGATGATGAAGGTAGCCCTCGAAGCAGCTGAAGAAATGGAGAAATCAGGAGTTTCCTGTGAAGTGATTGACCTACGAACTGTTCGTCCGATTGACTACGCCACTTGCGTGGAGTCCCTCAAAAAGACCAACCGTGTGGTGATCGTCGAAGAAGCCAACCCGCTTGCGGGCATCTCTTCCGAACTTACCTACCACTTCCAGCGCCATGCTTTTGACTACCTAGACGCTCCTGTCATTCGTGTCAACTCCATGGATATTCCGTTGAGCTACTCACCGTCCTACATTGACGTGACTATCCCCAATGTAAAGCGCACGGTAGAAGCCATCCAAAAAGTATTGTACAAAGCCTAAGCGCTTTTGTGCCTCAATAAAAAATTACCCAGGTCCATTGATCTGGGTTTTTTTATTGCCTTTCGATTTCAAATAATTTGATTATCCGCAATCATGCCATTAGCCTAGCACGCCTATCTTAATCTGCGGATAATCGTTGACAGACCATGGGCCACGGCCCACAGGAACGGTCCACAGTTCACCTAATTGAACCTCAAACCCTTTTTTTCTCTAGGTAATGGCGAAAAAGCGGATAATCAAACAAAAAAAACCCGGGTTCATCAAACCCGGGATTAATGCACTATCTATCTAGTAATTTTTTCTGTTGTTGATTGTTCGTTAGCGGTTTCGAACGGTTGGAGCTCCTCCTTGTTCGCCTTGGCCCTCACCCCCATCTTTCAAGTCGTCATTGGTGATTGACTTTCGCTTTTTAGGGCGCTGATCCAAACTCATCTTGCCTATTCGGTAGTTGAAGTTCAGCTTAAAGTTTAGGTTCTGAATTCGACTCGTGCTGTTTTGAACGATGCTAGGCGTCACGATTTCGTTGCGAATTACAAACTCCTTCATCAAGAAGTTTTCCGCACCAAAGCCAAACGAACCTCTTTTCTCTTTGAATTGCTTGTTGAAGTTCAATCCATAAGCCGCAAAGCCTCCAGAAGTGCCTTGCAACTGCACCTGGCGCCCTCTTGCAAAGGTGAAAAGCTGTGCTTGCCAGTCTTTTGGAAGGGTGTAGTTTCCAAACATCCTTCCGCCAATCACCATGCCTTCGTTTTGAGCGGCAAACTTGGGGTCTGTCAAGCCATTGTCAAGCATGGAATAATACAGGTCCATTCCACCATTAAGCGACAATTTATTGTTCAAGTTGACATTGAAAAAGAGGTTGGTGCCTACAGCCTGCTCGCGACCGATATTTTCGAAGGTGGTAAAGATGATGCCATCCTCCCGCACATTACGAATGGATTGGATAGAACCAGTTGTATTTCTATAGAATCCTGTAAAATTCAAGGTGGTCCCTTTGATAAAGGTGCTGTAGCCCAACTCATAGTTGTCCGTCAATTCAGGATCTAGCTCAGGATTACCTTGAGACTGCTGCTGTGGGTTGGAGGCCTCGATGTTTGGGTTCAGAAAACGAAGGGAAGGGCGCTGAATCCGTCGGTTGTAGGCCAACTTCAGCATGTTTCCATTTTTTAATTTTCTGCTTGCATTGATGCTTGGAACCAAGGTGCCGTACGAAGGAATCTCGGCTTTGAAGTCCGTCTTAAAATCCGCATTGATCGTGGTGTACTCGTACCGCAACCCTGGCTTCAAGGTGTAATTCTTCAATAGTTGGAAGGTGTAAGAGAAGTAGGCTGCCGTTACATTTTGATCGTAGCTAAACTCGTTACTCAAGGTAGGATCGGGTAGCGCTACAAATGGGCCAGTAGCACCCTCGGCCAAGAAATAAGAGAAATCAGAAGATGCCTTTCTCAAAATGTTTTTCGCTCCGTATTCAATGATCTGTGAACCCTTTTCATTGAGAGGATTGACGTAATCCACCTGAATGGTAAACTCTTCGTTTTTGCTTGGGTTCACGTTTTTCAATCTTGAAAAGATGGTTTCTAGATCATTTTCCACAAAAAGCGTGTTCGTAAACGAATTGTCTCGCAGGTTATTGGAGTACAAGGTGAGAAAACTCAATTCCTTCCCTTTCTTCTCAAAAGTTTTGGTGTAGTTCAAACTCACATCCACTGAATTGGAGTTGTCCAGCGTGTTGGTTTCACGATTTTGCTGCGCACGCAACACGTCATTCAGCGAATTTTGCGTGAGAAAATTGTACTGCCAGTTTTCAGAGTTTCGAATGCCAAAATTGACTGCACTTGTTAGGAAATTTTTGTCGTTAATTTCGTAGTCAACCCCAAAATTGTAGCGCCCAAAAATCTCACTTCGCTCCGTGTCTGCCGACTGTTGGGAGGTGGAAACACTTCCATTGGCCAGGTTGGTCACCTGCTTATTTTCGAAGCTTCCCAAGATATTGTATCCTGAGCGGCCAAAGCCACCCAAAGAAAAGCCCAGTTTCCCTTTTCTGGCAGATCCTTGAAGACCCAAATTGGATCCACGAAGGCCCGCTCCAGAATTGACATTGAGGGTCATGCCTTGGAGGTTGTTCTTTTTGGTCACGATGTTGATCACACCAGAGGTTCCTTCCGCATCAAATCTTGCAGATGGGGAGGTGATCACTTCTACTGCTTTGATTTCGTCGGCTGGGATCTGACGCAAGGCATCGGCTATGGAGGAAGCCGCAATAGCGGAGGGCCTGTTGTCAATCAATACCAAAATATTGGAGCTACCTCTCATGGATACATTGCCATCCAAGTCTACGGATAGCATCGGCACACGGCGGAGCACGTCGGTCGCATCTCCACCTGCAGTGGTGCGGTCGTTTTCAGCTTTGTAAATGGTACGGTCTACGCGCTCCTCGATGAGTTCGCGCTGACCCTGTACGGTGATCTCCTGAAGAGCTACTCCTTCATCAGACAGGGCTATTTCTCCTAGATTAATGTCCGAGTCGAGCGAATTTACATTGACTGTACGCTTGACGGTTTCGTAGCCTAGAAAGGATACCTGTAATTCATAAGTTCCCACTGCAAATCCAGTGATGTAAAAAACGCCGTTTCCATCGGCTACAGCCCCTGCGACTGAGGTAGTGGTACCGACCTTGTTGAGCGCAGCGGTGGCATAGCCGATTGGGCTACCCGTTTTAAGATCCTTGGCCACGCCGAGAATACGGACGGGCTCTTTTTTCTCACCTGTCTGCTGGGCAAATGCCAGTTGAACAGACAGGAAAAGGAAAAAGGTAAATACTAGTTGTACTTTTTTCATGGTTTAGTTTTCAAAGAGACGGTTTAGTCCCCCTATATACCGCAAAGGTGGGGGTATTGTTTGGGGTACTCAAATCCGATAGACCAGTACAACCTTCCTATCGACCAATTGACCAAAATGAAAGACTAAAATTTCAGGTCCCGAAAAGTAGGGCTTGATGCCTTGATTTTGGCTGTTGATGGGCAAGAATACCGTTTTGGTAGATTTGATTCAGAGAAAAAAATAAAATGGCTTAGCTTCACCTTTGTAAATCAAGGCCATGCTACCCAATACACGAAAAAGAAAGCTTTCCATTTTGGTCCACCTCTTGGGCTGGATCATGCTTTGTGTGGTCTTGCTGATCCTTTCTCCTTTATCCTGGAGGATGGGGGAAATTGAGCTACCCGTGCAGTTCTGGTGGAAGCAGATTTACCTGGTAGGGCTTTTGATCCTCGTTTTTTACCTAAATGCCTGGGGAATCGTTCCTAGGTTTTTACTTAAGGGAAGAAATTACCTCTACCTCTTGGTTATCCTCCTTGGTGCAGTTCTGTTTTATGGCTTAATTTTCTACTTCGAACAGTTTACACAGTATGGCATCAAAATGCATGAACTATTCAATCCAGACAGGCCCTACACTGGCAAACGTTGGGTGCCTGGAGATGTGTTTCAAATGCTTTTATACATGATTTCAATTGGCCTGAGCACCTCCGTTGCCCTTGTAGAAAAATGGCAAAAGGATGAGGCTTTTCGAGGGGAATTGGAACGGCAACGAATCAATACCGAACTCTCCTACCTCAAGGCCCAGATCAACCCGCATTTCTTTTTCAATACGCTAAACAATATCTATTCCTTGACGACCTTGGATGTAGGTAAGGCCCAGGAGGCGCTATTGAAGCTTTCTAGAATGATGCGCTACGTGCTGTATGAGAATCAAAAGGATGAAACCTTGCTCAGCAAAGAGGTGAAATTCATCGAAGACTACCTGGAGTTGATGAAAATGAGGCTCAGCCAAAAGGTAAAGCTTCAGGTGAAGCTTGAAGATCCCAAGGATGATTTGGTGATCGCCCCCATGCTTTTTCTCCCTTTTCTAGAAAACTGTTTCAAGCACGGGATCAGCTCCCAGCAAGATACTGAAATCAGCATCAGCCTGGAAGTAATGGGCGACACCGTATTTTTTGAGACGAAAAATGGCATTTTTCCTGTTCCTCCAGACAGTCCTGAAGCCCAGGAAAATGGAATTGGCCTCGTAAATACCCAAAGGCGCCTTACCCTGCTTTATCCGGATAAACACCGACTTAAACTGGGTGTAGATGAAGCTTCAGGACACTATGGAGTACAGCTCACCATTAATCTAGCATGAAGATCTCCTGCGTAGCCATCGATGACGAGCCTTTGGCGCTTGACTTGCTCACCAAATTTATCGAGCAAACTCCCTTTTTGTCCCTTCAAGGCCGATTCTCCAACGCCATCGAAGCCTTAAGCTACATCAATCAGCAGGAGGTGAATTTGATCTTTATGGACATACAGATGCCTGATCTTTCGGGCATGGAGCTCGCGCGAATCCTGGATGGCAAAAAAAATTCAGGAACTACCCGAGTAATTTTCTGTACAGCCTACCATCAATTTGCGCTGGAAGGATACAAGGTAGAAGCCTTGGACTACCTACTCAAGCCTTACAGCTACGAAGATTTTTTGACCGCTGCCACTAAGGCTTACCAGTATTTTAGTAGAATTGGCAACTTGGCCCAGCCCAGTTTACCCACCACTCCAGCCGCTTCGGCGGACTATATTTTTTTGAAAGTAGAGTACCAGCTGGTCAAGGTAATGCTCAAAGACATTACCCATATTGAAGCGTACAAGGACTATGTAAAGGTGCATTTGACCTCCAAAAACCATCCTTTGCTCTCACTTACTTCCATGAAGAACATGGAGGAGCTGCTCCCAAAAGATCGATTTATGCGGGTGCATCGCTCCTTTATCGTGTCACTGGATCACATCGACTCCATTTCCAAAAATGTCATCCACGTTGGCACGCAACAAATCGCTGTGGGTGACTTGTACAAAGAACAGTTCTCAGAATTTGTGAGTCGCTGGACCAGTTAATTGGAGTTGCAAGGAACTCGCTCCTAGAGCAAGCCATAAAAATCTCCCAGCCCTTCCCGCAGACAGACCACCTCGTCTCCTGTGCAATCCAAAACTGTGGAAGGAATCAATCCCCCATAGCCCCCATCAATCACCAAGTCCACCTCGTGCTGGTATTTTTCAAATATCAACTCCGGGTCCGTGCTGTACTCTGCGGGATCTTCGTCACCATGAGGCAAGGAAGAGGATAAAATTGGATGCCCTAAAGCCTCCACAATCGCACGAGGAATCCCGTGATTGGGCACACGGATTCCCACCGTTTTTTTCTGGCTATGGAGCAGTTTGGGCACCTGGGTATTCGCTTCTAAAATAAAGGTAAAGGGTCCAGGAAGCCCTTTTTTCATCATTTTGAACACGGGCTTGGAAATCACTCGGGTGTAATTGGCCAAGTGACTGAGGTCGGCGCAGACAATTGAAAAATTATGTTTTTTGGGATTGATGCCTTTGATTCTACAGATTTTTTCGACCGCACGCGCTTGGGTAATGTCGCAGCCTAAGGCATAGACCGTGTCGGTAGGATAAATGAGGACACCCCCATTTTGGAGAACATCTACCACCTGCTTGATCCGTTTGGGATCTGGGTTTTCTTCGTACAATCGGATGAATTCCGCCATGTTTTTTTAGGTTAATCCCAAGAAATAATCCCAGTTCTCCTGCAATTCCTGGACAATCGGAAGGTCTGCCGGTGCCCAATCCAAAGATAGGAGGTCTTGCGGCGACAACCACCGACTTTGTGCATGTTCGGTGAGCTGCAAATTTCCCGATTCCCAGTTGGCAAGAAAAGGAATGAGCTGGATCGTCTTGGTTGGATAGGCATGTAGCACCGGAGTTAGGGGCTTACAAATCTGAATCCCAATGGACAACTCCTCCCAAATCTCTCGGATCAAGCAAGTGGCAGGACTTTCTTCGGGCTCCACTTTTCCACCTGGAAACTCCCACAATCCGGGCAAATCCATGGACTTGGAGCGCTGGACGGCCAACACTTTCCCTTGATGCAAGAGGATAAGACAGGATACGGGGATGATTTTCACAGTAAAAAACGAAGGAGGAAAGGTACGCGAAATAAATTAGGTAAAAATTCACTCCCCATCCCTCTCCTTTCCTAGAATTTTGACTGTGAAGCAATGCTCTCCCTGCGTAATGAGCGTTATCTACTAAAAATAATTGTCTATCTGGTCATCCACTTTTTCTCCACTAACTTGAGAAAAAAGTTTGAGGCTCAATTCGATGAGCTGTGAACCGTCGACTGTGGTCTGTCAACGATTATCCGCATTTTTAATTAGGCTTGCTGAGCGAATGACATGATTGCGGATAATCATTATTTTCTATTTTTGCTCCCATGCTACTCGAAAAACGCAAAAAATTGATGCTCGTCTTCCTGATCGCAGGATCAGTACTGGGCATATCCCTAACTTTTTATTTCTATCAGGTCTTTTTCAGTGCCAACACCCTGGTTGAATCAGACAAGCCCTACCTGCTCAAAATCCCTTCCAACTCCGTGTATAAAAATGTGGTGGACCAACTCTACGAGGAGCGGGTGATCAATGATGCGGTAAGCTTTGGCTTTGTTGCCAAAATCCTAGGCTACCAAGAGGCGGTCAAACCGGGATTGTACACCATTGAACCCAAAATGAGTAACCTTCAACTCGTGCGCATGCTGCGATCTGGGCAACAAACCCCCGTGCGAGTTACCTTCAACACCATCCGCACAAAAGAAGACTTGGCTGAAAAAATCAGTGCCAATCTTGAAGTAAGCAAAGAACAGTTTCTTGAACTCCTTCAAGATTCTGTCTACATCCGCAAGTATGGGTTTGAAGAGGAAACTATCATGAGCCTATTCATTCCCAATACCTACGAGTTTTGGTGGGATACCAGTGCGGAGGAACTTTTTGAACGAATGCACAAGGAGTACCAAATCTTTTGGACAGATGCCAGAAAACAGAAAGCACAAGATTTGGGGCTAAGCCAACAGGAAGTCAGCACTTTGGCTTCTATTGTGCAGGCAGAAAGTCAAAAATCCGATGAGCGTCCCAAAATTGCTGGCGTCTACCTCAACCGACTTCGCATAGGCATGCCTTTGCAAGCAGATCCCACCTTGGTATTTGCAGCTGGGGACTTTAGCATTAAGCGCCTCACTGCCAAACAAATGGCGATTGACAGCCCCTACAACACCTACAAATATGCGGGGCTTCCTCCAGGACCCATCAACCTGCCGGATATCAACTCCCTAGATGCGGTGTTGAATTATGAGAAGCATAGCTACCTTTATTTCTGTGCCAAGGAGGATTTTTCAGGCTACCATTCCTTTGCCGTAGGCTACGACGAGCACCTCAGCAATGCCCGACGCTACCAGCGGGCCTTGAATGCTGCCAACATCTACTGATATGTTTAAAGCCAAAACACAAATTCGGGTTCGCTACGCCGAAACAGATCAGATGGGCTTTGTCTATTACGGCAATTACGCCATGTATTTTGAAGTGGCACGAGTAGAGGCCTTGCGGGCAGTGGGATTTTCTTACCGCGAGATGGAAGAAAGCGGCATCCTGATGCCTGTATTGGAAAGCCACATTACCTACCTCAAGCCCGGCAAGTACGATGACCTGCTCACGGTTCATACGATGATTCCAGAGCTTCCCAACGTGAAAATTCGGTTTGAGTACCAGGTAAGCAACGAGGCGGGGGAGCAAATCGCGAAAGGATGGACTACCTTGGCCTTTATTCGAAAGGAAAACCACCAACCTACCCGTCCTCCAAAAAGTTTGATGGAGCTGATGAACCCTTATTTTAACTAAGCATGCGCTAGTGGAGCTCAAGGAAAGAATATTGAAATGGAGAATCCGG
>JBIIGH010000099.1:0-8595 GCA_044236565.1 Algoriphagus sp.
CAAATCTTGGGGCGTTTGGGTTTTAATCTGAATTCCTTAAAATTCAGAAATTACACCTACGGGGAGAAAACCGGTACTCCGCTCTTAATTCTCGATGGCTCGGCTATGCCATTTATGGAGGCAAATGAGTTTAGGGAAACACTCCTTGGGTTTGAACCTTCTCAACTCGAATCCATCAAAGTGTATGCGGACAATCTAGGTAAGTCAATATTTGGTATGGCAGGCTATGCGGGAGTGATTCAGATCGATACCAAAAATGGTTTTCGAACTAGCCCAGAAACAGATCGCAAATTCAACTCAGAAGGCTTCCAGATTTTTGATATTCCGGGTTTCACTGACTTTCCTGCCTTTGATAAAAACCCTCCCTCAGACCAATTTTTGAAGAAAAAGCCTACCCTCTATTGGGAACCTGCTGGCCAAACCTCCGATGGATTGTACCATACAAAAGTAAAAGTACCTTATGGGGTGAAGGCGATTCAGATTCGGATAGAAGGACTAACGCTTGATGGGGAGGTTTTTTCTAAAGTGATGAAGATGGAGTTCTAGAATCCACGGGTTTCACCCGCGGTTAATCAAGGTTCGACCCTTGCAGGGTCTTTTTTGGTTAAGATTTTTATTCAATAAGGAAGACCACTAAGTGGTCAAACTGTTTAATAGCCCTAGGTGCAACCTGGGGGTAAAATGGGATTTAAAATTGAAGCCCAACCCTGTCAGGGGTTGAACTGGTTTGCGATGAAGTAATTGTTCGACGCCCTTCGGGGTCGAGGGGACCTATAGGTTATTGTGAACCACGGGTTTCACCCGCGGTTAATCAAGGTTCGACCCTTGCAGGGTCTTTCTAATTTTTACTTAAACACAAAAAAAACCGCGATGAGCTATCTCCGCGGTTTTTATTTTTATTCTTATTACTGCTTACTGCTTACTGAAGTTGACTACTCAGCTGACTTATTTTTTTGCTGAGGTCAAGGATGGCATTGGCATAGCGCGTGTCCCACTCTTCCAATCGGCTGGTATTCTTGATCGCCACCTCGTACTGTATACCTGGAAGGATCCATGAGGCATAGCCAGAGAAGGGATCGTTACACACATACAAGGACTTGTACCATTCGCCGTAGTACATTCCCTTTGGATCGATCCAGCTTTTTTCCAAATCGATCAACCCGGTATTGATTTTTTTCAAGTTGGCTGCCGTTAATTTTTCTTCAGCAAGCGCATTTTGAAGTGAGTTTTTGTAGACCTCCGAACTTTCTTCCAGTGACTTTAATGCAGTTTGTACCTGATCAAACCCAGCAAAATTTGCGTCCATGGCTTTTACATTCTTGACTGCCTGCTCAAAGTGTCCTTTCAAATCTTTGGCATAGCGCGGTACATCGTAGGGAATGATCGTTGCATTTGCTTGACGGATGGCCACCAAGCCAAACACTTGTGCCACGGCACCGCCCATTTTAAAGCTTGGATCGGAGAACTTGCCGTAATAGTGGATGTTGTCGTAGTTGGAGTGGTAGGCTGTATTTCCTCCAGATCCTCCGCTCAGGGAAGGAATACCCACGTGCATGTAGAAGGCGATGTGGTCAGATCCACCACCCAAATTTCCAATTCCTGGCTCTGGATTTTTTCCTGCCCATATCTCAAATACTGTTTTTGCTGAGTCGGGGTAGGTCACTTCCTTGGAAGCATCGATGATGAGTTTCTTTAAGGTTGGCGCTGCTGAAGCACCAAAATTTCGCCCAGAGGCACCCCCATCAAAGTTCATGTAGGAGATGGCTTTTGCACCCAGCTCTTCTCGCAAATGCTCTACCCATTCGGTAGATCCAATCACGCCCTGCTCTTCAGCATCCCAATGTCCAATCAAGATGGAGCGGGAAGGCTTTTGGCCATTTTTGTACAACTCGCCCAAGGCCTCCGCAAAGGTCAATAGCATCGCGGTACCTGAATTTGGGTCGGTAGCACCAAAGGACCAAGCATCGTAGTGGCTGCCTAGGATGATCCATTCGTCGGGATGATCTTTTCCGATAAAGGTACCTACCACATTGTTGGCACGGATAAATTCTGGCTTTTGATCCACCATGACCCGTACCTTCAAGTCGGCACCGCCAGTCAATTTGTACGAAAAGGGAAGTCCACCTTGCCATGCTGCAGGTACATCTGCGCCGTTCATTCGGCTCAAAATTTCTTTGGCAGCACCGTAGCCAATTGGGGTTACGGGGATGGTGTGGAAATCTACTGTTGCTGGGTCATCTCGTTTCACCTTTATTGGCCCATCCAAAGGAAGCGCGGGTCTATTGGGAGTCAAGGGGTCACCCGTAAAGTCCAAGGTCAACATAGATCCCCGTTGGATGGTGGTTTCGTTGTAAAAAGGGCCTTTTGGATACACATCTCCTCTGGTAAATCCAGAATCCTTTGGGTCGGTATACACTACTAATCCTACCATTCCTTGTTGCTCGGCAAACTTGGCCTTGTAACCACGGAAATTGCCTCCATAACGAGCAATGGCAACTTTTCCTTTTAGGGGAACACCCATTTCAACGAGTTTCATGAAGTCTTCTCGGGTACCGTAGTTGACGTATACCACCTCGGCAGTAACATCTCCACTGCCGGAGAAGGCATTGAAGCCTAGGTGTAGTCTAGGATCTGTGGAGAAAGGATCTTCTGCTAGCTCACCTTCTTTTTGAGAAAGGGTAAGCTGCACGGGGCTAATTATTTGTAGTTCAGACTTTCCTGGATGGTTGGGTAAATACACATCGTAGGGCCATACTTTCACATCCATCCCTGCTTTGGACATGACTTGCACCATGTAATCCTTCACCAACTCATTTTCAGGGGTACCTGTGATGTGTGGATTTTTGGTGAGTTCGGTAAGGTGAACTTTAAATTGATCGTAGTTGACGGCTTTGAGGTAGTCAGCTTCAAATTTCTTTTGGGATGCAAGTTTGGATGTAAAAAATCCATCTTGCTGAGCCTGTACATTCAAAGAAAGTAGGGAGGCTGCAGCTAGGTAAAGTAGTTTTTGTTTCATGGTTTGTTGGTGGTTCCTGAAAAGCTTCTTGGGGAACCTTCAAGTTAGGATTTTTGGCAAGGAAATAAAAAAGGCCATGGTGTTTTTCCATGGCCTGTACTTCTTAATTGGCTTTCAAGCCAGGAGACCTTTCCAAGAACTCTTGGTACAGTCGGATATGTCGGTTGGACATTGGGATTCGGTATCCATTGATAAACACATGCATGATCTGTGATCTTGTCTCAAAAGGATCACCTGTCGATACAATCAGGTTGGCACGCTTGCCAGCTTCTACAGATCCATACTGGTCTGCTACCCCGAATATCTCAGCAGGGTTGATGGTTACTGCTTTCAATGCTTCTTCTTTGCCTAATCCATAAGCTGCAGCAAAGGCAGCGTGGAAGGGCAGGTTTCTCACATTTTCTTCCTCATCGGTACGAAGTGCCACTTTTACCCCAGCCTTGGCAAGCATTCCTGCATTGGCATAAGGAGTATCGTAGCGATCAGAGCCCCGAGTAGGGAGTTCCTGAATAGGTCCTGTTACTACTGGGATTTTTGCTTTGGCGATTTGCTCGGCTACTCGCCATCCTTCTGCAACCCCCGTGAAAATTACTTTGATATTCTTTCCTTCCACCCACTTGATGGCATTCAAGATGTCAGAAGCAGAATTTACTTCGATCAATAGCGATAGTTCACCGGTAATCACCTTAGAAAGCTGCTCCATTTCAGGGAAATACGTGAGCTCGGCACCTGCCTTTTTCAATTCAAGGTAGCTTTTTGCATTATCCCAGATGTCATTGGCTTCCTTCATGGCTTTTTCTCCATCTTTCTTGATGTCTTCATCTGATCTGCGATCAAAGCGTCCGCGACGGCCAGAGCTTGGGAAAGTCATGGCAACTGCCTTGAAGCCTCCATACATCTGGTCTGGCGTGTAGCCATTCAAATTGATCAGCGCAGCTGTACCTGGAAATAATCCACCAGTTGGAACAGTCAATACGGTCGTAACTCCAGAGACTCTCGTTACACCAATCGCTTCTGAGTTAGGATTCACAGTGGTCAAGGCCTGCATGTTTGGAGTGACATTTCCTACATCGGAGTAGTCAACTGTCTCCGGGACAGAACTTACTTCCACCAAGCCCAATCGGGTACCTCCATCGATGATTCCAGGGTAGATAAACATTCCCGTGCAGTCAATGACTTCCGCTCCATCACTGGAGATAGTGGTGCCTACTTGAATGATTTTTCCATTATCCAATAGGACAGAGGTATTGGTTAGGGTGCCTTTGGTAACCGTTACTACGGTAGCATTTTTCAATAAAAATTTACCGTTTCGAGGCTTTACAAACTCCCCATCAATTTGGGCTACAGCCACCACTGGAAGTAGGGCAATAAGTGCAGCGCAAAAGCTTTTTAAAATTCGTTTCATTGTTTAAGAATTTTCGGGGTGATTAATGGTTTTCTTTCGCAAATGCACCTTGAAATGCTTCAAAGTACTTGTCAACATCCTGCATGCAGCGGTGTGCTTCTTCATTGGCACGCAAGAAGATTGGTTCTACCATCTCCGTAGCTGCTACCCAAAGCCGTTGATCTTCTCGATCTGCTTTACGATCGAAGTACTTCACGCCATCCACAAAAGTCATTTGGGGTACAGCATAAGAAGATAGGGGATGACCTTCAAAGATGACTAGATCTGCTTGCTTGCCTACTTCAATGGATCCTACCTTGTCCTCAATACCCAATTGCTTGGCAGGATTGATGGTGATCATGGCTAAGGCTTCCTCATCAGTCAAACCTCCATAACGCTGGGTTTTGCCCGCTTCATGGTACAGGTGACGAATGAGTTCGGCAGAATCCGAGTTGATCGAAGTGATGGCTCCATTTTTCTGAAGGATGGCTGCATTGTAGGCAGTGGAGTAGTACACCTCCATCTTGTAGGCCCACCAATCCGCAAATACGGAAGCTCCCATGGTGTATTCCGCAATTTCTGGAGCCACTTTAAATCCTTCATTGGTATGTTGAAATACCACTTTCTTGATGTTAAAATCCTTAATGACATTGATGAGCATGTAGATTTCATCAGCTCGGTAGGAGTGGCAATGGATGATGATCTTTCCATCCAAGATGTCTACAAGGGTTTGCAGTCGTTCGCTGTAGGCTGGTGGAGTAAGGGTGTTTCCTTTCTGTGTCTTGGCAAGGGTGTATTTTTCCCATGCTTTTTTGTATTGGATCGCTTCATTGAATCCATTACGGATCACCGCTTCTACACCCATTCTTGAGCGAGGTTGGATGCCATTGCCTCTACCATGTACTCGTGTAGGGTTTTCGCCAAGGGCAAACTTGATCGTACGAGGAGCGTCTTGCATGATGATGTCTGCAGGATCCATACTTCCCCAACGGTGTTTTAGGGTGGCATTTTGTCCACCCACCACGTTGGCGGAGCCGTGCATGGCATGTGAAACGGTGACTCCACCTGCCAAAGCACGGTAGATTCCGATTTCGGTAGGGTTGACTACATCTTTCATGCGGATTTCAGCAGTGATAGGAGCAGAGGCCTCATTGACCACATCCAAACCCACATGGGAGTGCGCATCAATGATGCCTGGCATCACATATTTTCCGGTAGCATCAATGGCTGTAACCCCTGCAGGAGCGGTTAGATTTTTGCCAATTTGGGTAATGACTCCGTTTTGAACCAATACATCCGAAGACTCCAGGTTACCTTTAGTGACTGTGAGTACAGTCGCATTTTTTATCAATACACTGCCCTTTTGGGTTTGTGCTTGGGTCAAACTTACACCCAATCCTAAAAACGCAGCGAGTAAGTAAATGTGCTTTTTCATGTTTAGTTCGCTTGGCTAGGTGAAGAAAGTTTTGCTTTTACAGGAAAGGAACCCATTTGAGGTACAGACAAGGAGCCTTCCATGGATTTCCCATTGATTTCTCCTGAAATCGTAACCGTAAGGCTCATGCCTCCTGCAGCCACATCAAATTCAAAGCTTAACGCTTTGCCATTGATGCTGGCATTTTTGATCGGAGCAGAAGCTTTTCCCGATCCAGTTGGATCATCGTAGGTAATGCTTCCACCCAAGACGCCATTTTCACGCTTCAAGGTGATTTCTCCTCCAGAGCTTCCAGCAGGAGTTTCTGAAGTATATTCCCACAATCCCTCAACTGTAACTGCATTGGAAGCAGGTTCAGGTTTCGCCGTAGTAGCTTCTGCTTTTACGGCTTTCTTTTTGATTTCGTAATCGAATACGTAGCCATCCGCAATCACGTGCTTGATTTGAGCCTCTTCTTTGAATAGTGTATCTGTAGTCAATACCAGGTTGGCTAGCTTTCCTTTTTCAAGGGTTCCAACCAATCCGCTCACGCCCAAGATAGCTGCAGGATTGGTGGTTAGGGCAGCAAAGGCTGCTTTTTTACTCAATCCATTGTCTAGCATTGCCTTCAATGCCTTTTGAACATCTCCTGCTTTCGCATCTGCGGTGCTGAATCCAAAAAGGATACCTGCTTTTTCCAATTCAGCAGCTTGCTTCAGTGCCTTGTCGTAGGATTCCTTCACTCGAGCATACTGCGCTTTGGTGGATTCCGTTACGCCATCTGCTTTTTGTGCCTTGATGGACTTGTCGTCTGGTACCTGCAACTTGATGAGTACGGGTGTGCTGGATGCCTTGATTGCGCCGATTACTGATTCGTAATTTTCTAAACCCGTAAGGATCAATTTGAATCCCAATTCTTTTTGTAGTGCCAATGCACGACGGATTTCAAGTTCGGAACTCGCTGAAAAAAGTACTGGTAATTGCTTTTGAACTACCGGCATCATTGCCAATTGCGTTGGAGTAGCCTGAGGTCTTTTAACTCCCGCCGTAGAGGCGAATAGTCGCTCGTGGTCTAGCACCAAGGAGGTGTTTTGGTAGATGTCACGAAACTTAGCCATCACCCCTGCAAGGGTAGCTGGATACATGCCTCTTGAACTTCTGTAATTGGCAGCAAGGGCTGTGTTTAACTTTAGGAAATTGTTTGTTTTGCCATCTCCTAGCAGGACTAGGGCAGTTTTACCAGGCAGCATGCCTCCATCAGGAACTACCTGACTCAGTGTAAATCCTGCTTTTCTCCAGTCGTCCACTTGGGTGCTCGCAGCAGTGTAAGAATCAGATGCTGATCTCCAAGGAGTAATCCCAGCGATCTCATCTGCAGGATTGGAGGAAACAAAATCTTTAGGACGTTCTACATCCTTTGGCTTGGCAATGCCCATCGTTCCAGCTCCATCAATAAAGCCTGGATAAACGAAAAGGGAATCTCCGGCGATGATTTTAGCTTCTTTGGGTAGCGATAGGGAGTTGCCGACTCCTAAAATAACGCCGTCTTTGATGAGGATGGTGGCTCTACTTCCAGGATCACCTGGAGCTTTGAATACCGTGGCATTGGTAATGGCATAGGTGCTCGTAACTCTACGCTTCCCTGTAGGATCACTTTGTGCCATAGCAGCCTGGCTGAGCCATCCTGCGACCAACAATCCCAGCATTCCTGCCTTTAGAAATTGTTTGTTCATTCTTGAATTGGTTAAACTTTAAGTAGGAAACTACAAATTGCAAGAACAGTTCTTGCATATTTTTTTTTATAAATCCTTTTTACAGGATTAGTGGTACAATAGCTTGGTAAGTACTGCTTTTCAAAAAAATGAAATCAGAACTTACCATTTACCAAAAATAGAACTTCAAGTGAATTACCCAATTCCCTTTCCAAATTAATTTAGAGTGAGCGCTCGAATGGACCCAAAGGGATAAACTAAATGTTATTTTTATCGTTTAGTCTTCAAATTAAAAAACGATGAACAATTCCCTCAAGCTCCCAAAAACCGAATTAATTTGTCCGGAAGGACTGGAGGTAGTTATATTGGGAGGAGGCTGTTTTTGGTGCACAGAGGCTGTTTTTTTGCGATTGGAGGGAGTAGAAAAAGTGATCCCAGGTTATGCAGGTGGGATCGTGGAGAAGCCTAGTTACGAAGCAATCTGTACAGGTACTACCGGCCATGCAGAAGTGATTCAGGTGGTATTCGATCCAAAGCAAATCAATTTGGAAACTGTGTTGGCGGTATTTTGGGCCACGCATGATCCTACCACTTTAAATAGACAAGGAGCAGACGTGGGTCCCCAGTATCGTTCAGCCGTTTTTTACAGGAATGAACCACAGGGAGAGCTTGCGAGCAGTTTGAAAGACAAATTGAATCAGTCTGGAATTTATAATTCGGCGATTGTAACTGAGATTACGCCATTTTCCAATTTCTATCCAGCAGAGGTGTACCATCACAACTACTATGCCTTGCATGAGCAGCAACCTTATTGTCAATATGTGGTGCGGCCAAAAGTAGAAAAGTTGCACCAACTTTTTGGAAATCTTCTAAAATAGCAGGGCTTCCTTCTGGTTCAAAAAGTCGATTTTTATTGCTTGAAAAGGGTTTTTAACCTGAATTTCCATGCTAAAGCCTAGTTTTTATCCTTCTTGTCCCAAAAAATCGTAATTTTGAAGAATTTATCTTGTTGATTTTAGTTTCAATTGCCTCTTTTTTAAACCGTTTTATACTATTTCCGTAAGAGCAT
>JBIIGH010000100.1:0-8479 GCA_044236565.1 Algoriphagus sp.
GGCCCACGATTGGTTGGCTCCCCTCAAATGCAAAAGGCCCATGACCTGGCCGTCACCACCTACCAGAGTTGGGGCATCCCTGCCCGCAACGAAAAGTGGGGCGAATGGAGAGGCTGGGAAAGAGGTATCACGCACATGGACATGGTAGCCCCTTGGACCAAATCCTTGGCCGGCACCCAATTGGCTTGGAGCCCATCCTCTCCGCAAGGGGGTGTAAAAGGGGAAGTAGTCGTTCTTCCGGAATTTGCCGATTCCCTTGCCTTCCAAAAGTGGCTTCCTTCCGTCAAAGGCAAGTACGTGATGATCTCCCTGCCGCAGCCTACGGGCCGTCCCGATTACAACTGGGATGAATACGGCACGCCGGAGTCCATTGAAAAGATGAAGAAAGACCGTACCGCCCTCAATGCCTCTTGGACCAAGCGCCTTCAGGCCACTGGGAAAAACCGCAGTCAGTTGCCCTTAGCCCTTGAAAATGCAGGTGCAGCAGGCATCTTGACCTCCAACTGGTCTAGCGCCTTTGGTGCAAACAAGATTTTCTCTGCCTCCACCAAAAAAGTGCCTACCGTAGATATTTCACTAGAAGACTATGGCATGCTGTACCGATTGGCTGAAAGTGGCAAAAAACCAATGCTACACCTCAATGCCCAGTCCAAAGAAACAGGCATGCAGCCAACCTACAATACCGTCGCTGAAATCAAGGGTAGTACAAAACCAGATGAATACGTGATGCTATCTGCCCACTTTGACTCTTGGGATGGCGGCACTGGCGCTACGGACAACGGTACCGGCACCATCTTGATGATGGAAGTGATGCGCGTCTTGAAGCAGGTATATCCCAACCCAAAGCGTACCATCTTGGTAGGGCATTGGGGATCTGAGGAGCAAGGATTGAACGGCTCTCGGGGCTTTGTCGAGGACCATCCTGAGATAATCTCCAAGATTCAAGCCCTCTTCAACCAGGACAACGGCACCGGCCGCATCGCCAATATCTCCGGTCAAGGCTATGTGGATAGCTACGAATACCTGGGTCGTTGGCTCAACAAGGTTCCAAGAAACATCACCAAAGACTTGAAAACTGAGTTTCCAGGCAACCCAGGTGCAGGAGGAACAGACCACGTATCCTTTGTGGCAGCTGGCGTGCCGGCCTTCAACTTGAGTGCCTTGCCTTGGAGCTATTCCAACTATACCTGGCACACCAACTTGGACACCTACGACAAGATTATTTTTGACGACGTGCGTCAAAATGTGATCCTCACCGCCATCCTCGTGTACATGGCCTGCGAAGAAGAAACCATGGTATCCCGTGAGCAGCGCATTCCTATCAATGCCCGCACCGGCGAACCAGCAGAATGGCCTGGCAAAAGATCTCCAACGAGAAAAGGAGGGGTGAATTAAGGGACCACAGTCCACGGTCGACAGCTAACTGAATTGAACCTCAAAATTTGTTCTATTTAGTTTCTGGTAAAGAACTAGAGAACAGTACAGTGTACTAAAAAAGGCTGCTCAGATATTGGGCAGCCTTTTTTGTAATTAGGTTTTCGTGGTGAATTGACCTACCGGAGGCAGGTTGACCTACCGCGGTAGTTCAACCCGCCTTTGCGGGTTGTGCGGAATACGCTACCCATTTTACCCCGGGTTTACCTGCCGTTGGCAGGTAAACCCGGGGCTATGCAAGGTTTGATCCGCCTTAGCGGATCCTTACTCGAGACAATTTTGGTGCACATAGGTTGTCCCTTTTTTTACCAATAACGATTGTCGTTGATTTTGACTAGGATCCGCCACGGGTGACTAATCCACAACCGCGGACTAATCCACCGCGGGGGACTGATCCGCAACTGCGGATCCAACTTTGAATAGCCGCGGGTTGACCTACCGCGGTAGGTCAACCCGTGGATTGAAAAATAAATAGATGTTCACGATCCGCCGAGGCGGATCGAACCCTATAGTTTCCTCGACACCCTCCACGTATTTACCGAATTGTATTTCCCCACCACCAGCACCTTGAAAAATGATTTTTTAGCCAAGTCTGGAGGAAGCGCATACTGCTTCGCATCGGAAGGCACTTCCCCTAGTAAAAAATACTCGTCCTGACCTCCTTCGGCAAAATGGTCGGTTGGACTCCAATAGATCGCGAGGGTCTCGGATTGGGCTCCTGGAACCCAGGTGATGGTCTGGTTTTTACCCTTGCCTTGCAACCCAAGCTGGCTTACCGAAATGGGGCCAGTCAGCGGAATTCCATCCAATTCTCGTTCCCGATGCTCCGGGACTACCAAATTGTAAAATCGAAAAAAAGAAGGAAGCAGGTCCACCAGAGATGCTTTCCCGGAGAAAAAATGCGCATTTAAGGCGCTTGCGCTGGAAGTGATCCACACTTCTCGTTCCGCCTCGCTCTGCCCTCCATGGCCTTTGGCATCCGGCTCCTTACGTCCGTGGTCGGTAGTCACCCAAAGTTGCCAGTCCTCCCCTTTTTGTTGCCGTTGCTGAATGGCCTGCCAGATCAAGCCTACCTGCGCATCTGCTTTTTGGATGGCGGCATCCATTGCGGGACCTCTCCCAAATTTGTGGCCCATGTCGTCGGTGTACTGTAAGTATATCCAGGTCAAGTCAGGTCCTTGGGTGCTTAGGTAAGTTGCCGCCTCTTGGGTCACCTGTTGGTCAATTTGGTGAATGTAGTCCGACTGGGCATCGTGGGGGTAGCGTAGTGTATCTAGCTCCAAGCCATCTACTGCTCGGTCTAACTTCAAGTAGCCTGTTTGAGGCAGATTTTCCCCCAGCAGTTTGGTGCGATTGTCCTGCCAGGTAGAAAAAATAGCGGTCTTGGCATCTGGTCGAGCTTCTTTGAGGTAGCGGAAAATCGTCCAGTACTGGTAATTCGGGGCTTCAATTCCATTTCCCCAAACCTGGTGCTTATTCGCCCAGGTGCCTGTCACTATCGAATTGTAGCCAACGGCAGAAATGGTAGGCGATTCGGAATAGCCTCCGATTTGACCTCCAGTAAATGCTCGAGCATAGCCTCCCTGATTGGCAATTTGATCCAAATTGGGAGTGGCCACCCGCTCCAAATCCTGGGCAGGAATGCCATCTAGAATGATGAAAACGAGCTTTTTCTGTTGCCCCACTGCCGCGGTGCTACACAGGACTAGAATAGAAACTAGGGCTAAAGCTAGGGTTCGCATCTTGGTTTTTTTTAGAAATAAAAGAGAATTTGTACCTTTTACCAAAACCTGCTTCCATGAAAAATTTTCTGCTTCTCCTTTCTGTCCTTTTTTGCTCCTTTCAGGGGATGGCCCAGCAACTCGATGACTACCTTTCGGCTGCCTTTCCTACCCACATGACGGCGGCTGCGGACGGCAAAGCGGTGGCTTGGGTGTTCAACGACAAAGGAGAGCGCAATGTGTTTTATGCCAAAGCCCCCAATTATGAGGCGCAGCAACTGACAAAGTACAAAGGAGACCAAGGCGTGGATCTAGGTCCTTTGGTTTTTTCTCCCGATGGCAGCACCTTGCTGGTCGTTCGCGGGAATCCCAAAAACTCCTCTGGCTATGCGGCCAATCCGGCCCAACTGCAGGAAAACACCCAAAAGAAAATTCATGTGCTTGAGCTCCAAACGGGAAAAAGTCGAGAGTTTTCGGTGGGGGCTTCCCCCGTATTTAGCCCAGATGGCAAGCAGGTCGCCTTTCTACAAGGTGGAGAAGTATACTTAAAAGCACTGTCTGACAGCAGCGGGCAACTAGGAAAGCCCCTGTTTATCGCTAGAGGCACCTCCTCCAACCTGGTCTTTTCTCCAGATGGCTCCCACCTGGCCTTTGTGTCAGCACGCACCGACCATTCCTTTGTGGGCCTTTGGAATTTTGCGAAAAAGAGCCTCCACTTTCCAGAAACGAGTTTGGACCACGACAGCTACCCCGCTTGGAGCCCAGATGGCACCCAGCTGGCCTACTTGCGTGTACCCAACATCCTGAATCACCTTCCCTTCACCTCCTTGACCGAAGCCAATCCTTGGAGTATACGTGTCCTTCAAGTCGCAACTATGACGGCAGAGGAAGTGTGGCGAGCAGATCCAGGCCGAGGATCAGTGCTAGTAGACGACCTGCCAGCATCCTCAGAGCGCCTCTGGTGGACACCCGACGGGCAATTGGTCTTTCCTTGGGAGAAAAATAACTGGATGCAGCTCTATGCCGTTCACCCAAAAACAAAGCAGGTAAAGCACCTCAGTCCAGGGGAAGGGCAAGTCGAATGGGTACAAACCTCCTACACCAAGAAAGAGTTGCTCGTCACGCACAACATTGGAAATATTGACCGACGTCAGGTGTCGCTACTCAACTTATCCACACTGGAGATGCGACTTCTTTCCAATCCAGAAAGCATCTCTTGGGCACCGGTAGCCCTAGAAAAGGGCTGGGCTTGTTTCGAGTCCAACTGGAATCAGCCGGGCTGGCCTATCCTTCACCTATCGGGTAGCAGTAAACTGCTGGCAGAAGCGCTCTTCCCCAAAGAATTTCCAAAGACCTTCAGTAAGCCAGAAGCGCTCACGATACAGGCAAAAGATGGATTCAAATCTTCCGCCCAGTTGTTTTTACCGCCCAACTACGACCCCAAGAAAAAGTACCCCGCCGTGATTTTCCTTCACGGAGGTAGCCGTAGGCAAATGCTTTTGGGCTACAACTATGGGATCTACTATTCCCACACCTATGGCGCCCAGCAGTACTTTGCATCCCAAGGCTACATTGCCTTGACCCTCAACTACCGCAGCGGGATCGGCTATGGAATGGACTTTAGGGAAGAGAAAAACTTCGGCGCAGGTGGCGCCAGCGAGGTACAGGACGTCCTGGCAGCTGCAGACTATTTGGCTTCTCGATCCGACGTGGATGCCAGCCGAATTGCCCCTTGGGGAGGTAGCTATGGAGGATACTTGACTGCGCATGCGCTGACACAGGCCCCTGAAAAGTTTCATGTGGGCGTCGACATCCATGGGGTTCACAATTGGAACAAGGACATTCCTGTTTTTGCTCCCTGGTATGCTCCAGAGAAATTTCCAGAAATGGCCGATTTAGCTTTTCGTTCTTCTCCCATGGCTCATGTGGAAAACTGGGTGGATCCCGTATTGCTCATCCATGGAGATGACGACCGCAACGTGCTCTTTTCCGAAAGTGTGGAGCTAGCAGAAGTATTGCGGAAGCAGGGGGTGTACGTGGAGCAATTGGCCTTTCCCGATGAGGTACATGCTTTCTTACTTCACCAAAACTGGGTGAAGGCTTTTGAGGCAACCTACCGATTTATAACCAAACATTCTTTGGAAAAATAAGCAGTTACCCACAAACATGGAGCAAAAATAGGTTAGGGATCTACGTTTTATCCCCGCACTAGTTGGAGGATTCATACTCCTTTCAATTGTTCTACCGCCTGAATGGCAGCGCTCAGCCTTTCGGCTGTATCGCCAGAAATGAGGGCCCAAGGAAATCCACTCGCTTGAGTAAGTTGCTTGTAGACTTCAAAAAAATGCTGCCTCATCTCCAATTCCGGATGCTCTCGGAGCGGATCTTCCTGCCAAGGAAGGTCGGGCGCACAAAGAAGAATGAGGTCGTAGGTTCGTCGGGCGATTTCCTCCAACACCCAGGGATCTACTTTCCCATAGCGGTGCTGTGACCAGACCTGTATCACACGAAGGTCTGTATCGCAAAAAAGAAAGTTCTTGGCCGTAGCGGCCAGTTCGTCTTCTAAGCTCAGTTGTCTTTTTCCGATAAGAAGCAGGTCCTCGTAGGTATAGGGACGGTTCAGCCCCTCGAGAAAGGCTCTGGCCACTTCAGGTACCCAGGGCTCCGCATAATGCTGGGCCAACTTCTCAGCCAAGGTGCTCTTGCCCGTAGACTCAGGGCCTAAAATTAGAATTCGCTCAGGCCTGGGCATTGGTCTTGAAAGCTTTGATCCAAGTCAGCAGGCCTGCGATGGCGAGGCCCGTGAAAAATAGGTACTGAAAGGAAGTCAGCAGCAGCCCCTTGTGAAAATAGAGCGGAATGGAAACCAAGTCTGTCAAGATCCAAAAAATCCAGTTCTCTACTTTTTTCTTCGCCATCAACCACATGGCCACAAAGGCCGAAGCAGTCGTAAACGAGTCCCAATAGGGTACTGTACTATCTGTAAATTCAAGCAAGACAAAAACCAAGAGCAGAAAGGAACCAAAAAAAATGGCCAAGGATACTAGCCAACCCTTTGCATCAAGCCAAGTAACGGCTAAGGTCTCACCCCTTTTTTTTGGGGTATTCCAGAGGTACCAACCATAGATAGACATTCCAAAATAGTAGGCATTGATGCCCATATCGGCGTAGAGCCCGTAGTCAAAGCAAATCCACACGTAGATCAGCACCGAGACAATGCCTGTGGGATACACCCAAATGTGCTGCTTTGTAGAAAAAAACACGGATAGAATCCCCATCAACACCGCAAGACCCTCCAGCCAACTGAGTTGCTGCAGCCCTTCAGCCAAGCCCGTACGGAGAAATTCAAAATCCATGATGCGAAGAAAAGGATAAATTTGAAAGCGAAAACTTAAGCCACCGGTTAATTTAGGTTCCTTCCCCTCAAATTTGTGGCAAAGAATTAACTTTTCCTGCAGTTGCCAGGTTTGATTGCTAAATTGCGCTTTATGAAGTTGCCCAGTATCCAGCCCACCCAAGACATTGATTCCCTCGATCCGAAGGACTTTATTTTGATCAAAAATGCTCAGGTCAACAACCTGAAGCACCTTAGTGTGGCCATCCCTAGAAATGCCTTTGTGGTCATCACGGGTTTGTCTGGCTCGGGCAAGTCCTCCTTGGCCTTTGACACCCTTTTTGCAGAGGGACAGCGCATGTATGTGGAGAGTTTGAGCTCCTATGCCCGCCAATTTTTAGGCAGAATGGAGAAGCCCGAAGTGGAATACATCAAGGGTGTCTCTCCCGCTATTGCCATCCAACAAAAAGTAAGCACCAAAAATCCGCGATCCACGGTAGGTACTACCACCGAAATCTACGATTACTTGAAACTCTTTTTTGCGCGGGTAGGCAAAACCTACTCTCCCATTTCGGGTAAAGAGGTCAAGCACCATACCGTCAGCGACATTGTAGATTTTGTGCATTCCTTCGAGGAAGGCTCAAAAGTGATGGTTTCCTGTCCCCTGCAACCCAATGGAGATCGGAAACTGGATAAAGAGCTGGAGCTACTCCTTCAGAAAGGCTATACCCGCGTGTTACGCAACGGGGAAGTTTTGCTTCTGGAAGAACTGTTGGGAGGAGGAAAAATCGAAAAAGGGAACTATGAAATTCTGATTGATCGCTTGACTGTACAGAAAGAAGACGAGGACAACCAGTTTCGTCTTTCTGACTCCATCCAAACCGCCCTGTTTGAGGGACACGGAAATTGCAAAATCACCCTCCCCGGACTGGAAACCCGTACTTTCTCAGATCGATTTGAGTTGGACGGGATGAGTTTTGAACTTCCCTCGGTCAATTTCTTTTCTTTCAACAATCCTTATGGCGCCTGCAAGCGCTGCGAAGGCTTTGGAACCGTCTTAGGTATCGACCGTGATCTGGTCATCCCGGACAAGGAACTTTCGGTGTACGAGGGAGCCATTGCCCCTTGGCGAGGAGAAAGTGGAAAAGGCTGGTTGGAGCCTTTGCTAAAAAAAGGCATTGACTTTAATTTTCCCATTCACCGCGCCTACCAAGACCTCACGGAGAAAGAAAAAGAGTTGATTTGGACAGGAAATGGTTATTTCCGAGGACTCAATGAGTTTTTCGAAGACCTCGAGTCCAAGACCTATAAAATCCAATATCGAGTGATGCTCTCCCGATTTAGGGGACGGACGGCCTGTCCGGATTGTCGGGGCACACGACTCCGAAAGGATGCATCTTATGTGCTGCTAGGCGGAAAATCCATCACCGACCTGGTCTTGATGCCCATTGAAGATGCGCTCCACTTTTTCCAGACGATCCAGCTTTCTACACACGAAGCCAAATTGGCCAACCGCCTCCTAAAAGAGATCAGCAGCCGATTGGAGTTTATGAATCAGGTGGGACTCGGCTACTTGACCCTCAACCGCCTTACCTCCAGTCTTTCAGGTGGCGAGTACCAGCGCATCAAACTGGCCACCTCACTGGGGTCGGCTTTGGTCGGATCCATGTACATCTTGGATGAACCCAGCATTGGACTGCATCCACGGGATACCGATCGACTGATCGAGGTGCTGAAAGCCTTGAAAAATCTAGGCAATACCGTCATTGTGGTCGAGCATGAGGAAAAAGTGATGAAAGCCGCGGATCAACTTATTGACATTGGACCAGAAGCCGGTGCAAAAGGTGGCGAATTACTTTTCCAAGGAAGCATTGAAGAGTTGATCGCAACTGGTCAAACCTACACGGCCAAATACCTTCGCGGGGAGGAAAAAATATTCAACAAGACCGCCAATCGAACTTGGAAAGATTCCATCTGGGTCAAAGGAGCT
>JBIIGH010000101.1:0-8442 GCA_044236565.1 Algoriphagus sp.
CAGTCGGCCACTCCTCCGTTTTTTCGGCTGGAGGTTTCTACCAATAAGTGGTCCTATGGAAACCGAGATTCTTTTCTCAATGGTATCGTTCAAAAAACAGTACTTGAACAGCTAGATAGTATCTACAAAAAAACACCTAGTACCTACGAATTTCATTATTCCAAAGAGACCAACTCACTTAAGGTATTTGTTCACTGCTCCTTGGATTTTTACACCGTAGTGGATGGTAAACTGATCAAAGAGTACCAATTTCAAAATAGAGGCTATACCTGTGGTTCCAGCTTATTTCTCAAAGAGGGAAACTATTACCTTCTTGGAGGAAAAGGGTTCTGGACCAATCACCTTGATTTATTACGCTTTGATTCCCAAGCAGGTTCATGGGAATTTACCCAAACCAAAAATCAAGCGCTAGACTACTTCCCTATAGGGGTTTTTCACACTGAAAAAGGAACCACTGCACTTTTTGGGGATTACATTAATCCGCGCATTCCGAGATTAGAAAAAGAATTCCAAGGTTTTTTTCTGGACTGGAAACAAAAAACCTGGCTTCCCATTCGATTTGAAACTGGAGAGTTGAATCTTTCAGAAATCATCACTTCCAATCCGAGTTATTTTTTGGAAACTCAAGATTTCGGCTTACTCGTATCCAATACCCAGCTACCAAACTTGGGCTGGATTGTTTGGGTTCTGATTGAAAAAGCAAGTGGCAAATTATTTTTGTACGAAGGACCAAAAAGCCTTGAAGCAATTGAATCCCCTTATAGAGAGGTCCTTGAAAATAAATATATCTACTTTGAATACAATGATGGCAGTAACACGGAGGGGAAGGAACTGATTATAGACCTAGAGGAAGTACGAAAAAAATCCAAAGAAATAGGACAAATTACCTATTTAGATAGCCCTGTTGAGCCAGAAAATTCGTCTGATAAAATCCTTATTCCCAGCTTATTCATAGGCATATTCCTGCTTTTAGGAGGAGTCACAGGCTGGTGGTACGTTAATCGTCAAAAAAAGACCTTGCCCGTATCCATAGAAGAAGACGAAAAAGAAGACGAAAGCTTGCTAGACAAGTTGTTGGAACACGACGGCAAAAAACTAACCACAGAAGAATTTGACCAGATTTTAGGGATCCATGAAATCACCAATTTTGATTCCAAAAGGATCAAACGCGCTAGGTTGATTAAAGGGATCAATCTCCAGTATGAGGAAAAAAAGGGTATAGGTTTGATTACGCGTATAAAAAACCCAGAAGACAAGCGATTTGTCTACTACCAAATACGATTTTAGTACCTCCCAATATCCACCCCTCCTCATGAGAATGCACCGTCTCCTTCCTTTACTTTTCCTCTTTAGTTGGAGCTGCGGCTGTGCACCCGAAGAACTCGCTGAATTTGCCTTCGATGGCATGGAAAATCTCCTAGGAGATGGATTCCTGCCTTCTGAAGAAATTCGGGCCTTAGGAAAATTTGAAGGGATGAGCGTCAACCTCTCCACTTCCACTCAAGAGGGAGTAGAAGAATCCATCATTTTCCTAAAACTCGAAAATGGGGATCCAAAGATCATGGCCGAGCAGCGGGAACTCCTCGCCCGCAACTGTGCCGAACTGTACCTTAGAGACTTTGAAAAGGGAGCGGATTACGAGAAGATTACCATCCAGTTTATCCAAACCGATTCCTACAACCCGCAGAATATTTCTCTAGAAGAATACACCTTCGCGACCCAGGATTTTTAACCCCCAAGCGAAGGAGTTTTCCTAGATTCCTAGCCCAACACATTCACTACTCCACGATTCCCTTCCTCCATGACTTTTAAAGCCATTTGCTCTGATATAGACGGTACCCTCCTCAACTCAGAGCGCTCGCTTTCCCCAAACCTCATCGCCATCGTCTCTTCCATTTCAACAGAGATCCCATTTTTTCTTGCAAGTGCTCGTATGCCTGCAGCCATGCGACACCTTCTTCAAGACCTGAATCGCCCCAAGGAACCCCTCATCGCATACAACGGCGCATTGGTTTTGGATGCAGAAGGAAAAGAACTCGAATCCATCACCATCCCAATCACCCTAGTTCAAGAGATCGTCCACACTGCCCTACCGGAAGGGCTGCACCTAAGTCTTTTCCATGGGGAAAACTGGTATACTCCAGAAGAAGATCATTGGGCATCTCGCGAGATTCAAAACACCAAAGTGCATCCTAACTGGAAAAGTCCCCTAGAAGTCCTTGAAAACTGGTCAGCGACGAATTACGGAGCACATAAGGTGATGTGCATGGGAGATGCTACAAAAATCGATGCCCTCTACCAAACCCTTCTCCAAAGGCTGGGGACCCAATTGCACCTTTACCGATCCAAAGACACCTACCTAGAAATTGCGCCGAAACCAATCTCCAAAGCCACAGGCTTGAAAAAAATTCTAGACCATGGATATGCCATCGAGATGAATGAAGTAGTGGCCTTCGGCGATGGCTACAACGACATCGACCTACTTCGACAGGTAGGCTGGGGAGTGGCAGTAGAAAATGCTTTTCCAGAAGTAAAGGCAGTCGCCAATGAAATCACCATGCACCACAAGGAAGATGGGGTAGCAAGCACCTTGGCCCGGATTTTCCTTGACAAAAAATAATAGGATTATCCGCAATCATGCCAGTAGCTCAGCATGCCTATTTATAACTGCGGATAATGTTGACAGACCATGAGCCTCGGCCCACAGGCGGTCAACGGTCCACAGCTTATCGAATTGAACCTCAAACCTTGTTTTCTTTGGGTAGTAGTGAAAAAGCGGATAATCCTAAAAATAAATGTTGAGGTTCAATAAAACCTGCTGTGGTCCGTGGACAGTCAACCGTTGACAACCTTTTATTCAATCCCCTTGTCTCGCATTTTGACAAACTCGTCAAAGCGTCGGTAGATTGCTACGGTAAATCCGAATAGCATCACAATCGTTCCGATCCATAGCACGTTGATGTACGGCTTCACAATTGCCTTCATGACCACATAGTCTTTCTGGTACTGATTTACCTTGAAGACAAACTTATTTTGCTCTGGAAGAATATTTTCCAAACTGATTTTTATTCCCAATTCAGAATCAATCACAGGAAGTTTCCCAACCTGATTGTCCCGAATGATAAAGGTAGGCTCAAGTAATTTTTCAACATCGTAATCCAACACACGGATTTTAGCCTTTACTGCCACATCTCCCTCTTTCAAGGTGTAGCCATCTAGCTCTTTCAATACCTCTGCCCCATCAAAATACGCCACGAAATCGGCCACATGGAATTGCTCTCCCTTGCTGACTTCGTAGGTTTCATCTTCCTTCCACTCTGGATCCGCGAAATCATTCATGGCAGCCACATAGGTGTACAAATCCTTGTTCAGGTAGATTTTGGAATCTGGTGACGAGATCAAGCCTCCCATCCCTTCGTTGAACTGGGACATGGGCGAAAGCGAAAACTGCAAGGCCTCGTTCTGTAGGTAATCAATTTTGAAGTAGTCGTTCTCCTCCAAAACCAACTGTACCGTATCTCCTTTTTTGAAGTAGGCTTTGTAATCTTCCAAAGCGATCGCTTCGTTCACCTCACCGGTGGAAGCCAAAATTTTGGCAGGCACGTATTCAGGGATTCCTACTGCTTTCTTTTGTCTGCCACGGTAGATCACCGTGTAGTCCTTCATCTGGGTAGGCTTATTGATCCAGAGCAACACGTGCTCTTTGTTCATTTCATCCTCCCAACTGTTGCTGTAAGTCAATCCAGACATATTCATCGAAATCACTTCCGAGTAGCCGGAGCTAAACATGATGCCGATCAAAATCATCCCCAAACCGATGTGGGCCAGCGAACCTCCTGCAAGTTTGAAGGTGGATTTTTTGAGTAGCTTGATCAAAATGAAGGCATTGGCTACTATCGTAAACATCCCCGTCAACACAATGATGATGTATTTCCAGTCGTAAACTTTGGCCAAGACAATCACTAGCGTAGAGAGAATAATCGAAATCACATAAGGGGCCACTAGCGATTCTGTCAAGGTCTTTCTGTCGATTTTTTGCCACCAGAAAAACTGTCCTACGGAAGTCAATAATGCCAATACTACCGCAAACCACAATTGAAACTTGGTATAGAAGCCTACCTGATCTGCAGGAGGAGCCATGTTGGAAATTCCTCCAAAGCTTTCCACCAAGGCATTCCAAGCAGGAATAGAAGTAGGCAAAATCACTTGAAAGGACATCAATCCCAGCGTCATCGCTCCCAAGAAAATCCAAAACTCACGGGAATAAACCGATGCTTCACGTTCGGAAGTAGGCAGGTGTTTCCAAGCACGAACAGCAAGGAAAATAGCCACGCCCATAAAAAACAGCAGGTAGATCAAGAGCTGGCCTGAGAGACCCAAATCGGTAAACGAGTGAACCGAAGCATCTCCAAGCACTCCTGAACGAACCAAGAAGGTTGCGTACAGCACCAAAATAAAACTGAGAATCACCAGGACGATGGAGGTCTTCAAAGCAGTTGCACTCTTCTTAAAGGTAATCATGGTATGTATGGACGCCACCAAAATCAGCCAAGGCACATACACCGCATTTTCCACCGGATCCCAGTTCCAATACCCCCCAAAGTTGAGCGTCACATAGGCCCAATAGGCTCCCATGATGATCCCCATCCCCAAGATCATCGCCGAGAAAATCGCCCAAGGCAAAGCTGGACGAATCCATTCTGCATACTTTTTGGTCACTAAGCCACCAATCAAGAAAGCAAATGGAACCAAGGTGGAGGCATAGCCCAAAAAAAGCGTAGGTGGGTGGATGACCATCCAAATATTCTGCAACAAGGGATTGAGGCCCGTACCGTCTTCGGGTACAAAGTCAGGATTGAGTTCAAAAATCGGTGCTTGCGTAGCATCCCGAAGTAAAATAAAGGGCGAACTACCAATCTTAAGATCTCCTACCACCACGCCAAGAATCATGGAAACGAGGAAGGCTTGCACCAAGGAAAATACCACCATCACGGGCGCTTCCCAGAATTTATTGGTGTGCACCAAAATCAATCCAAGCACCACATTCCAAAATGCCCAGAGAATAAATGCCCCTTCTTGACCTTCCCAGAAACTGGAGATCATGTAATGAACGGGAAGTGCTTTCGAGCTGTGCGAGTAGGCATAAAAATACTCGTAGCGCTGATTGTAGATGATCTCAAACAAGGACACCGCAATCAAGCTGGTGGAAACCGCGTGAATGTAAAAACTCACCCGGCTAAATCTTCTCCAGCTGTCCTTCTCCAGTTCGTTGGCCTTAAAGTATTGGCTATAGGCAAATGCGGTCACCAAGGCACTCACAAAAGCCACCAAGGTAGTCAGGTGACCAAAATTGCCCACAAAGGTATTTATCATACGATTTTACTTGGAATAGAATTTACCATCAGATGCCCGCAGCTTGAACGTCTGTTTCTTGGTACTTGGAAGGACACTTCATGAGGATCTTGTCTGCCACAAAGATTTCTTGATCTCGGTAGCTACCAATGACCACTACTTGCTCGGATCGATGAAAATCCGCCGGCACGGGCTGGTTGTAAAATACTTTTTGAGTGGTGCCCTCGTTGTCCACTAACATAAAGGTGAAGGAGGTTTTATCTTCTCTGACTTCAATCCCTTCCACTTGCCCTGCAGCATCTTTCTGTAGCTTGCCCACCACGTGGATGGCCTTGTCCTCACCCTCTTTCTTCATCTCAAGTGCGGTATCAAAACTCTCGTAGCTACTCGCATCACCAATTGAGGTGAGGATGATCGCAATCGCTACGGCAATAATTCCCAAGGCAATTAAATGTCCCTTCTTCATGTCCTATCCCTAATTAATTTGTTCTACTTTTTTCCAACTTGGAAACCCTCCGGTCTGTTTGAATCACATAGGCCAGCAGGCCAATGAAAATCAATACAATCACCCCCACCAACACATATATTTTTCCTTCACTTCGCATGAGGTCTGCCATTTCTACCTCATTATTGCTGTAATCAGCAGCAGTAACGGCAATTTTTTCCTGGGCCTGAACCGCCACAAGCGACATACTCATCAAAAGAAATAGCACAAATTTTTTCATCGATCAATCGTTAATACGGTTTTCCTCCACTTCTCGCTCTAGCCTACGGATACGAACACGAACAGTTGCGATCCAAGTTCCCAAAAGTGTCCAAGCTACAATGGCAGGGTAAAATACAAGCCGGAGTTTGGAGTCCAAATCGTAGGCATTGAAGCCAGGATTTCCCCCATTTCCAGGGTGAAGACTATCGGTAAGACGTGGCAATACAAAGATCAAAGGGATAAAAGCAGCAAAGGCAAAAAGATTGTACACCGCAGCAATTCTGCCCCGCTGCTGTGCATCTGAAAGGCTGCCTCTCAAAACTAAATAGGCAAAGTACATGAGCAATCCGATCGCAGAAGCATTCTGCTTGGGATCTCCACTCCAATAATCCCCCCAGGTAAATTTGGCCCAAAGCATGCCCGTCACGATTCCCAATACCCCAAATAAAATGGCGGCATTGGTAAACTCCAAGGCGATGTCGTCGTACTTCAGCTCATTGCTTCTCAGATACTTGACACTGTTCCAGGCTGCCACGAGGAGCATCAATATCATTCCAAACCACATGGTCACATGAAAATGAAGTGCACGGATGGTCTCATTCAGGATGGGAAGCCGAGGAACCTCCAGCAGCAGCCCGCCAACGAGCGTGTACATCAATAGCCCTACAGTAAGAAATTTCCACCAAGATTGGCGCATAGCAAGGGGTTTGAATTTTCCCTACAAAAATAAGAGATATGTTCTTGAATCCCCTTCTTTTTCCAAGAAAAGGAAGCAGGAAACTCGCAATAAAAACAGAAGCCATACCCCATTAATTTTGAATGGCATTGGCCAATCCTGTCTGCTTTCCCAATTTCAATCCCTACCTTTGTGGCGTGGAACTTCAGAAAAAAGACATCCGTAAATTAAGTTTGCCCGAACTGGAAGAATTCTTTCTAGAGCAGGGCGAAAAAAAGTTCCGGGCCAAGCAAGTATACGAATGGCTTTGGAGTAAGTCGCTGAAGAATTTTGACGAGATGAGCAACATCTCACTTACCACTCGGGAACTGCTCAAAACCCACTTTACAATCAACCACATCCGTGTGGATCTGATGCAGCACAGCAGCGACGGCACCATCAAAAATGCGGTCAAACTCTTCGATGATAAAATCGTAGAATCTGTGCTTATCCCCACCACCAAACGGATTACCGCCTGCATCTCTTCACAAGTGGGATGCAGTTTGGATTGTAATTTTTGCGCAACTGCTCGATTGAAGCGCATGCGAAATCTCAATTCAGATGAAATCTATGACCAGGTGGTCGCCATCAAAGACGAGGCGGAGACCTATTTTCAACGGCCTCTGACCAACATCGTCTTTATGGGCATGGGCGAACCCCTACTCAACTACGCCAATGTCATCGGGGCAATCGATAAAATCACTTCCGCGGATGGTTTGGGAATGGCTCCCCGTAGAATCACCCTCTCCACAGTGGGGATTCCGAAGATGATTCGCAAAATGGCAGAGGATGAGGTCAAATTCAACCTGGCCATCTCCCTCCACTCCGCCATCAACGAGACCCGTACCCGCCTGATGCCGATCAACGAGGTGAACCCTCTGGAAGATTTGGCCGACGCCTTATCCTTTTGGTATGCTCGTACCAAGCGAAAAGTAACCTATGAATATGTCATCTGGGAAGGAATCAACGACGACGAGCGGCATGCCAAGGCCCTTGCCAAATTTTGCAAGATCATCCCTTCCAAAGTCAACCTCATCCAATACAACCCCATCGATGAAGGGGAATTCAGACAGGCCTCCCAAGAAGCAGTGGACCTATATCTCCGCGTACTGGAAGGACAGGGGATCATTGCCAAGGTGCGCAAGTCCAGAGGACAGGACATCGATGCTGCCTGTGGACAGCTTGCCAACAAAAATGAAGTAGCTCAACTCCAGCCTTCGGAAAATAAAAATAATCCGACGGAACAACCCTAAGGCCTTATTATTGGTTAAAGCTTTTAACACCACCTAATTTTTTCTATGAAACACCTCCTTTCCCCACTTTTTTTTCTTGGCTTCTTCATTTTTTCAGTTCCAACCCAAGCTCAAGAAGGACTACCCAAACAAATTCAAGACTACTTCAAAAGTTATCAGGATGAATTTCCGGTTGAAAAGGCCTACCTCCACCTGGATAAATTTACCTACACACTAGGAGATGACCTCTGGTTCTCGGCTTATGTCGTGGCTGGCGGTGAGCAGCTCCCTTCCCCACTCAGCAAAACACTCTACGTAGACCTGTTTGATGGGGATGGCCTTCGCGTCGCTCAAAAAATTATTTACTTGGAAAATGGCCGAGGAGCTGGAGATTTTAACTTTCCTAGCTTTGGGAAGACAGGCACCTACCAACTCAA
>JBIIGH010000102.1:0-8384 GCA_044236565.1 Algoriphagus sp.
TTCTCTTCCTGAATCTTGAGGTAAGATAGGTCCAAGCTACAGGTACGGATGGTGAATAGCTCTCGCAACAGGTCGAGCACCGTATTCATGGCTTTGACACTTGCAAAGGGGCCGAAGTAAGTTCCTCTTTTTGGGATGTACTTGCGTGTAGGGAAAAGCCGAGGGAAGCTTTCCTTGGTGAGTACCAAATAGGGATAGGTCTTATCGTCCCGTAGGAGGATGTTGTATTTGGGTTGTGCTTTCTTGATCAGGTTGTTTTCAAGAAGTAGCGCATCTAATTCGGAGTTGACAAGGGTGATCTCAATTTTGGCGATTTCTTTGACCATTCGCCTTGTTTTGAGATTGATGCCACTATTTTTATTGAAGTAGCTGCTGACGCGCTTCTTCAGGCTTTTGGCTTTGCCTACATAGATCAATTCCTGCTCGGAGTTGTAATACTTGTATACGCCTGGCTGATCCGGTAAGGAAAGGTGATCTTCGGGCAGAAATGAGGAGGAAAGCATGGGGTGAAATTAAAAAAAACAGCCCAACAAGTAGGCTGTTTTTAGGTGGGTTGATCCAAGTTTAGAAATCATTTTTCTTAGCATCGTAATCAAAGCCAGCGTTTTGTTGACTGTCAAACTCGTATTTATCACAATCAATTTCGATACTTAATGGTCGTTCCGGCCTTGGGAAAGCGCCTTTGGTGTACCCTAAACTTGTATCATCGTATACTTTTGCCATGAACTTCGCCCAGATTGGTCGGGCAGTTTTGGCGCCTTGACCAGCGGACCAGCTTCGGAAGTGGATGGCACGATCATCTCCACCTACCCAAATGCCTGATACGAGATCTTTACTGATTCCCATGTACCATCCGTCGGAACCATTTTGAGTAGTACCTGTTTTTCCTCCTAGTTCATTCCCTACGCGAATGGCGCTTGCTACACCCTGGCTCGTGCCTGATTCTTCTTCAAATCCACCTCTGAGCATGTAGGTCATCAAGTAGGCATGCTCCTCGCTCATGGCCGGCTTTTTCTTTGGGGTAAATTGATGGATCAAGTTTCCATTTTTGTCTTCGATACGATCGATGTAGTAGGGGGTGATGTGTTCTCCTTTATTGACGAAAGTTCCAAAGGCACCTACCATTTCGAATACGCTCACGTCGTTTACACCTAGAGCCAAGGAAGGAACTTCCTCTAGATCACTGGTAATGCCCAAGCGTCTAGCCGTTTCAATGACAATCAATGGGCTCAATTTTTTCATCATGTAGGCAGTCACGGAATTGATTGACTGGGCCATGGCCTTTCGGATCGTCATCCGCTCATAGGAGAATTTACCATCCGAATTGGAGGGGCTCCAGGCAGGCTGCCCAGGAATGTACACTTCCACAGGTTGATCCACTACAGAATAGCAGGGGCTGTAGCCATTCTCAATTGCGGCAGCGTAAACAAAGGGCTTGAAGGTGGAGCCAGGCTGTCTTTTTCCCTGCTTGACATGGTCAAACTTGAAGTACTTGTGGTCAATGCCCCCTACCCAAGCTTTGATATGGCCCGTAGCAGGATCCATGGTCATCATGCCTGTTTGCAGGAATTTTTTGTAATAACGCATCGAATCCATGGTGCTCATCAAGGTATCGCGCTCTCCTTCCCAAGAGAAAATCCGCATTTTCTTCTTTTCGTTGAGCCTTAGGTTGATTGAGTCCGTATTGTCTCCGTAGCGTTTCTTCAACAGCCGGTATGCTTCTGTGCGGGTAACCGCTGTTTCAATAAAGTTTGGAATGACCTGAAAGCTTTCGTTGATCCAAGGATCTCTGGTGCCCATTTCTTTGTAAAAGGCTTTTTGGAGCTCTTTCATGTGGTCTTTCATGGATTCTTCCGCATAGCGCTGCATGCGGCTATCGATGGTCACGTAGATCTTTAGGCCATCTCCAAACAGGTCATAAGCACTTCCGTCAGACTTCAAATTTTCTTTGGACCACTTGATGAGGTCTGCTTTTACGATCTCTCTGAAATAGGTAGCGAGGCCTTGATTCTGGTTTTGAACTTGGTAGTCAAGGACAATAGGCAATTTGGAAATGGAGTCGTACTCGGCTTCAGTTAGGAACTCGTTTTTCACCATCTGGGAGAGTACTGTATTTCGTCTTCTGAGGGAATTTTCAGGGTTGAATACAGGGCTATAGTAGGTAGGGGCTTTGAACAAGCCCACCAAAACGGCTGATTCTTGGATGGTAAGTTCTTGGGGTAGCTTATTGAAAAAAGTTTTGGATGCGGTTTTAATTCCAAATGCATTGGATCCAAACTCCGAAGTATCCAAGTAAAGTGTAAGGATTTCATTTTTGGTATAAGCACGCTCAAGCTGGGTGGCTACGATCCATTCTTTCGTTTTCACGATAAGCATCCGTAAGCCTGGAACCTTGCTTAAAAATCCAGAGCTCGCATCTGTTCTAGTTTTGAATAAGTTTTTAGCAGTTTGTTGGCTTAGGGTGGAGCCTCCCCCGGCATCTTGGCGAAGGATGATGGATTTGACAAATACGCGAAGCATGGCCTGAAGGTCAATACCTGAGTGCTCTTCAAATCGTTCGTCTTCTGTAGCGATTAGGGCTTGAACCAAATTGGGAGCCAATTCCTCATAGGATACTGGGCTTCGATTTTCTCGAGCAAAGGATCCCAATAGCACTCCGTCTGAGGAATAGATTCCAGAGGCTAATTCACTGTCTGGGTTTTCTAGGGCCTTGAAATCAGGCAGCGATCCGAACAATCCAAGAAAATTGATGCTCACCATCCATACAAAAAGGACAAAGAAGACTAAGCCTCCCAAAAAGGCCTTCCACAAATAATTTATTGTTTTGGATGCCCAATTTTCTTGGGTAAAAGGACCAGGTTTAAACATGACTTATCGGTAGGTAGCGGTAAAGAATTGTAGGTACTCTTCCAGGTCTTTGTTTTTGTTTAAAACTTGGAAGTTTTCAATGGATATAAAAAAGGAATTGGCTTTAACTTCTTCCTTTAGTCCAATCGAAGTGAATTTTTCCTGAAAGGTTTTCAAATAGTCCATCGCTTTCTCTGCATTGGAGAAGGGGCTGATGATAAAAATTGACAGTTGTGCACTCAAATTCATATTTCCTGTTCGCAGCCTAGCATTTCCGAAGGACTGGGTATGGAATGCTTCTAGATCTCCAAGCAAATTCTTGGCCGTTTCCACTTCTGAAGGGGTCAAAGCCACTACAAATATATGGGTTTGGTCATCAGTAGCCTTGTAAGGGCTTTCCTTTACCAAGTTTTCTGCAACATTTTCCTTGACCTCTTCCTTTTTTGGTGCCAGATCTTCCTGTGCTACAGCTGTGGCACTTGATTTGGAGGCAAGTTCTTCTGAGCTCAGCAGTGGCTGAAGCATGGCTTTGGCTAAGGTGATCAACTCTTCCTCTTTCGCATTCTGGATAAACTCTTCAAGTTTGGATTTGAATTGTTCTCTACTTTCCTGCTTACCGGTGACCATGGCATTGAGTAGGAGGAGCTTCTCCGTGTTTCGGGTTAGGGGGTATTTTTCTAGGGTGGCAAAAACCAAGTCTCTCGCTTGGGAATAATTTCCTGAATAGTAGGCTTCGTAGGCTTGCTCATAGCCTTTGGCTGATTCCAAAGAACCTTTATTTCCTACTCCAGCCTCTGGATTGTTGACTGAGAAGGTGTAGGGTGATTCTGGAAACTCCAGGTTGAGGAGTTGTGCATAGGTATTGCCATCTCCTTTTTGCTCTTTTTGCCCAAGATAAAGCAGGTAATAGGCCTCCGGCTTTTTTACGGTCTTGGGATATTTTTGAATAAGTTGATCGAGGTATTCCCCACTTCGTTGGGCTTCTTTCAATTGAAAAAACAACACTTTACCCAATTCAAAGTAGGAGTCCTCTAGCTCGCTATTTGCCTGTTCAAGTTGCGCAGGACTCTTGGGAATGGATGCAAGCAGGGTTTCGACGGTCGGCAGATCTTTGGAGTCATCGGAACTGTCGGCATCATCCGATTCTTGAGCTAAAATTGGCGTTGATTCATCCGCAGCTTGAAATTGAGCTGCTTTCCGTCTCCAATTGTCTTGGAGGGGTCGATTGCCCCAGGTTCGCACAAATTCAATAGCTCCTTGTTGTAAGGCGGTACTATTTCCGAAGTAGAAAGTAGATCCATTTCCCGAATCTCCAAAAGCCAATAAATTGTCGAAAATGGAGGGCGACTTACTGGGACTATCTTTCTTTTTTAAGTCTGCAAGGCGCTGCTTTTCGCTAATTAGGAATTCTTGAGCTCGGATAACTTGTTCTTCCTCTGTCAAGGAGGCCAACTGTATCAAGCTGTCATTTTTTTGGATGCGTTCAAAATGGAAAACATAGGTATCCAAGCTTGTCTTTTTTTCGGCAAGCTGCTTTGCTACGGGATCCTCTGCATTGATAAAGGTGAGTGCGCTGTCCAGGTAGTATTTAGTGGCCCGGTAGTCATTAAACTGGTCGAGCTTGATTTCCGCTAGCTTTTGGTAAATGTATCCTTTCAGTCTAGGGATTGAACCGGGTTCCTTCGCCGCTTGGTGGAGGAGTTCGAGGGTTAAAGGGATGTTATTTTGTTTTTCTTCAAACAAAGCCTGTTCAAAAATGACTACATCTTTCAGGTCTTTATTTTTTGGATCCTCATAGAGCCCATCGTAGTAGTTTCGAACCTTTTTTAGGTCTTTGCTCGCATTGAGTTCGGCCACTTGCTGGGCATACAAGGTGGCGAAGAAAGTCCGTTCGTAAGGAGGATTCCCTTCCAGGGATTTTTGAAAATAATCAAACGCAAGCGCATCCAACCCTTCGCGCTGGTAGCGTTGTGCGAGGATAAAGTAGAGTCTAGAGCGTTCTTTTTTGTCTGAGGTATAGTTTAAAGCACGGTCTAGGGCCCCAATCACCCCATTTTGATCTCCTCTTTTTTCATAATAGTAGGCGAGGGTTTTGTACAAATCAAAGGTATTGTCCGTGTTGAGGTCCTTTTCTTTGGACAAGTAGTCGATCGTAAAGTTGGCCTCCTCTACAGCATCTTGATCGATGTAAAGGTGGAGTAGGCTGATGAGCGCTTTGTGTCGCAGGTCCTTGTCCTTGCTTTGGCTATTGACATAGCGGAAGGTGTTTTTGGCATCGTCCCCTCGTGCTTGGAGGTAGTCAATCTTACCAATTAAGTAGTAGCTGTCATCTACCCACTTCGATATCCGATGCCAGTCGACGGCTTTGGAGGAGAGCTCTCTTGCGGAATCTAGAGACACTTTGTTTTGTTGGATGGTCGCCGAATCGATCGGAATGAAAACAGGGAGAATCTGGGTGTAGTCCTCTTTGTAATTTTCAATCACTTGATCTTCTGCAGCCTTGATTTTGGTGTCAGCCAAAAAGTAGGCATTGTAGTGGGCCGTAAGGTTGTGGAAAGCGCGGTTGGTAAAGGTGTTTCTTTGGGAGGAGCAAGCCGCCAAAAAAATCACCAAAAGACCGAATACATACCTTACTTGTTGCCGCATGGGTTTTGTGTACAATTCAAGACACCAAATTAGGGCTTTTGCACCACTTACCGAACGATGGCAGCTGGGTATTATTCTTTTGATGGGGTGAATTCTTCAATTTGGATTCTAGTATCTTTGAAAAATGACTGCAAAACAGAACAATTCGAATCCCAAAGGGTCTTCTATTCCAACTTGGGCCAAGTACATGGGCTTGTCGTTTCAGCTTTTTGCAACGATCGGAGGGGGCACTGCCCTGGGCTGGTGGATCCAGCAGCAGTCGGGAATGAAGTTTCCATTTTGGATCCTCCTCTGTTCCTTGGCAGCTGTCCCAATTGCCTTTTATTCCCTTTGGAAATCCATGCAGCAGGATAAGTAGGCAATTCGTCAAAAACCACGTAATTTTAAGTCCTTAATTGGCAGGTAAACATGAAATTCTCGGCTTCGATTCATTTTAGTTATGCAATCATCACGATGGTGGTGGCAGGGTTGATTCTCTTACTTAACTTTTTTCTGCCTCAAATCATTCATGAAAGCATCTGGAGCATCTTTGGATTTGTGGCTGGACTAGCGTACTTCTTGACTGTTGTCACCCGATGGCTTTACCTGAAATCTCCAGAAAATTTGCTCTCTTTGAAATTACTCGGAATGATCATCAGAATCCTGAGTTCTTTGGGCTTTATTGGCATCCTTGTAGTGCTTGGTTTGGAGAATATTATTTTGTTTATCGCCAATTTCTTTCTTATTTTTTTGTTCTACATGATTTTTGATATCTACATCTTTATTTCTAACTTGCGCCCGAATTCGAAGTAGCCTTCTTAAAAACGAGTAGATGACGCGCAAATTTCTGGTACTAAGTCTTTTATTTTCAGTCCTTTTGCTGAATTTCTCTGCGGCGACTTTCGCTGCTGAAACAGCCACAGAAGAAGGCAAAGAAGATCCAACTGGCTTCATTATGCACCACATCAAGGATTCCCATGAGTGGCATTTTGTAACTATTGGACATACGCACATTACTTTGGCACTTCCGGTGATTACTTATGCTTCGGATAGAGGCCTTGAATTTCACAAATCCAGCGATTTTCAAAATCACGAGACACACAAATTTGGTAAGGAATATGCCCATAACGGGATCTTCATTGATGATCACGATCATTTGGGAAGAGTAGACGGCGGATCCATCCTTGATTTTTCGATTACCAAGAATGTAGTGATGCTACTTATCGTGATTGCTTTTGTGCTTTACATTACACTCTCAGCAGCACGTCATTACAAGAAAAATGGCGCGGTGGCTCCTAAAGGTGCTGCTTCATTTGTAGAGCCTATTGTCATTTTTGTGCGTGATGAAATCGCACACAAATCCATAGGGCCAAAGTATAAGAAATTCGTTCCCTACCTCTTGACCTTGTTTTTCTTCATTTGGACAGGAAATATCTTGGGACTACTTCCAGGTGCAGCTAACCTTACCGGAAACATTGCAGTGACCTTTACCCTTGCGATGATCACTTTTGTGATTGTCAATGTCAACGGCAACAAGGACTATTGGAAGCACGTGTTTGCCACTCCTGGCGTACCTGCAATGCTATTGCCGATCATGGTACTCGTTGAATTCATTGGGCTATTTACCAAGCCTTTTGCCTTGATGGTTCGATTGTTTGTGGCGATCACAGCGGGACACATTGTAATCCTTTCCTTTATTGCCTTGGTATTCATCTTCGAATCCTATTCGATTGGAGTGCTGTCTACAATCATGGTTACCTTTATCAATGTGATTGAATTGCTCGTAGCGACGATACAAGCTTATGTATTTACCCTATTTTCTGCGATGTACATTGGTAGTGCAGTAGCTGAACACGAGCACGACGATCACCATTAATTTGTAATTTCTTTCTTCAATTTATAAAACCAATGTTTATGTTAACTTCTATCTTATTGACTGCTGGATTTGCACTTATGGGTGCTGGTATCGGTGCTGGACTTGTTGCGATTGGCGCAGGTCTTGGTGTGGGTCGTATTGGTGGCCAGGCTATGGAGGCTATTGCTCGTCAGCCTGAGGCTGCTGGTAAGATCCAAACTGCCATGCTTATCATTGCAGCTTTGATTGAGGTGGTTGCCCTGTTTGCAGTAGTAATTTGTTTGCTTATTGCATTGAACGCAGGTGGCATCGCCTTCTTCTAAGACAAAATGAATTGGGATTGGCGCTAGGCCAATCCCTTTCTTTTGAACAAAAACGAAATTAATCCTTCCTACTATGGATCTAATCATACCTAGTGCCGGCCTGATTTTCTGGCAACTTATTGGCTTCTTAGCCCTTTTGTTTTTTCTAATCAAATTTGCTTGGAAACCTATTTTGGCTTCTTTGGCTGAACGAGAGGCCAGCATTGATGGCGCATTAAAGTCAGCGGAGCAAGCTAGAAACGAGATGGCCAACTTGAAGGCAGAAAATGAAAAACTACTTCAGGAAGCAAGATTGGAGCGAGATGTCATTTTGAAAAAGGCGCATGAGGCCTCACTCAAAATGATTGATGACGCCAAAAACGAAGCTGCTAAGCAAGGTGCTCAGTTGATTGAGTCAGCAAAAGCAGTGATTGAAACAGAAAAGAAAGCAGCCTTGACTGAAGTTAAAAATCAGGTTGCTCTATTGACTTTGGATGTAACTGAAAAGTTACTCCGCAAAAAACTTTCGGACGACAAATCTCAGGTGGAGCTTGTTGACCAGTTTATCAAAGACCTAAAGCTTAACTAATTCGGCATGTCTAACCAGCGAGTTGCCTCCCGTTACGCCAAATCAATTTTGGATTTGTCCATTGAAAAAGGACAGCTGGAAGGGGTTTTCGAAGACTTCAAGTCCTTAGCTGCGATGGGCAAAAGCTCCCGTGAGTTGGGTTTAGCGCTTTCCAACCCTGTATTGG
>JBIIGH010000104.1:0-8260 GCA_044236565.1 Algoriphagus sp.
CACGAATACGGGGGATCAAGATTTGAGTGGATTGGCCACCACCGCTGCACTTGCTAGCAAGGCGAATTCAGCAGATGTCACTACTTCATTAGCCAGCAAAGCGAATACAACAGATGTGACTATTGGACTCGCCGGAAAAGTAGATAAGGTCAGTGGCAAAGAACTCTCCTCGAACGACTTCACCACCGCTGAGAAGACCAAGCTCGCGGCCATCACCGGTACGAATACGGGCGATCAGGACTTGAGTGGGTATGCTACGACCACTGCACTTGCCGGCAAAGCAAATACCACAGACCTGACTACAGGCCTCGCACTTAAGGCAAATACTGCAGATGTGACCAACAGCCTGGCTACCAAGGTAGACAAGGTTACCGGTAAAGGACTTTCTGCAAACGACTACACAAGCGCTGAGAAATCCAAGTTGGCAGCTATCACCGGCACGAATACGGGGGATCAAGATTTGAGTGGATTGGCTACCAACATCGCCTTGGATCTGAAGGCCAATACCACAGATGTAACCAACAGTTTGGCCACCAAGGTAGACAAGGTCACTGGAAAAGGGCTCTCTTCGAACGACTACACCGATGCGGAGAAATCCAAGCTTACGGCCATTCTAGGAACCAATACGGGAGATCAGGACTTGAGTGGATTTGCCACCAACATTGCCTTGGATCTGAAGGCCAACACCACAGATGTGACCAACAGCTTGGCATTCAAAGTGGATAAAATCCTTGGAAAAGGGCTTTCTTCAAACGACTACACCGATGCGGAAAAATCCAAGCTTACTGCCATTCTAGGAACCAATACGGGAGATCAGGATTTGAGTGGCTTTGCCACCAACATTGCCTTGGACCTCAAAGCCAATGCCGTAGATGTAACCACTGGATTGTCCACCAAAGTGGATAAAATTCTTGGCAAAGGCCTTTCTTCCACAGATTTCACCCAAGCGGAAAAGGATAAGCTTACGGCCATTACCGGTATCAATACAGGAGATCAGGATTTGAGTGGCCTTGCCACTACCATCGACTTGGACCTCAAAGCCAATGCCGTAGATGTGACCACTGGATTGTCCACCAAAGTGGATAAAATCACCGGCAAAGGCCTTTCTTCCACAGATTTCACCCAACCAGAAAAAGACAAACTAGCCTTGATTTTAGGAATCAATAACAATGAGCCTGTAAATTTGAGTGCTCTGGCAACGAAGGCTGAGTTAGAAAATGACTATGCCAAGCTCAACGAAGAAAATTCGTTCAGTGAAGACCAAATTTTTGAGGGAAGCATAAACTTCAGAGGTGATAATGAGAGTCGGATAAACTTTTCTGATGTATATAATTCAAGCATAAGGACATACAATTATGATGGGTATCCGGGTGGCGTGTTGATCAGCACTGATGAAATTATTTTTTTAGGAAAAGACGAAGATGATGTAGAAGCATTTGATGGATGGTCTTTCGATGTCGTAACAGGAAAATTGAAATTTCCAGGTAGGAAAACAGAGATGTTTCAAGAGGGCTCTGTATTTAATATCATTGGTGAAAATGACTTGTACCTTTCAGGAGGCCGGGAGAATGAAGAGGGAGAAGGGAAGTGGGGAGAAATTGGAATAAGCTCTTACGAACGGCTCTACCTTCAAATAAATCAAGATGATCAAGATGATCAAGAAATTTCAGCGGGCATTTCTCTAAATCATGAGGAGGAAAATAGCCCCATGAATATAGAGATTTACAATTCAGGAAACTATTGGAGTTTCGATCCTTCAGGAACTCTTACTCTTCCAAACAACTCGAAAATTAGTGATGATGGGCAAGGGTTGGGAATAAACACTGAGGGTGGTATTTTTATTTTTAGTGGCTCAATGGAAAATGAAGAAGAATCTGATGAAAATGAAGAAGAATCTGATGAAAATGAAGCTGAATTTTTCACTGGACTTTATTTAGATAAGGAGTTTGGAATTAATTTTTTTATTTCTGGGGAAGAAGGTGGAGCAAGCATCTCGATAAACCAAGCTTATGAGGATGATATACATGTTAATGTAAATAACTTAGGATATGAATGGGTATTTGATTCGGAAGGAAGGCTCAAGTTCCCAAACAATACCCACATAAGTGATAGCGAGGGTACTTTTCGAATAGAAAGTCCAAATGCCTTAGTGTTTATGGGAGACTTAGATAATGAAGATTTTGGCGCTTCCATTGCGATTTCACCTGATGAATGGTACGATTCAGAAGGAGACATTGATGAAGATCTTGAAACTGAAGGAAGTATTTTCATTACTACACTCGATTTGGATTACGACATTTTTAACACATGGAAATTTGGAGAAAGCGGCAATTTGGTATTTCCCGATGGTACCTTTTTTGGCGTATTAGAAGGCGATAATACAATTGGATTTGAAACAAAGGAGAATTCTGATTTTTTACTCGTTACTAGTGATGAGTTTGAATCTTTTGAATGGGATTTTACAAAAGATGGAGACTTAATATTTCCAGGCGGAACCCTTTTTGGAGCCGGCGAAGATGTAAACACCATTGGCTTTGTGACCGAGGAAGATTCTGATTTTTTTATCCTTACCGGTGACGAGGAGTTTGAATGGACTTTTACAAATGATGGAGAATTAATGTTTCCAGACGGCACACTTTTTGGCGAAGTAGGAGCCTCAGGTACTATTGGCTTTGTGACCGAGGAGGACTCTGATTTTTCAATTGCTACAAGTAGCAGTAATAATGATTATGAATGGCAGTTTACGAAAGATGGGGTATTTAAACTTCCTGGTTTAACTGGTTCTGCTTCCTTCCGTGTAATTAATGATGCCCCTTTTTTCTCTCCAGTGGCGCTTCAAATAACTAGCCCAAATGCCTTCCAATTAAAATCACAGAGTACTGGAAAAACTTGGAATTTGGAGTCAAATGGCAATACAGTATTCCCAGCAGATTTTGCAGTAGTAGGAGAGCTGAAAATCGGGACTGAAAACATTTTTGATAAATTCGTAAGCGAAACGCACCCAACTTCGTTTAACGGTACCACATCTCAAGATTTTGAATTAAATTCAGTACCTAGATCAGGAAATCAGGTTGCAATGTATATTGATGGAGTGAGAGTTAAACGAAGTGCTTACTCAGTAAGAATTAGCAATAACCCTGCAATAGCGGTTGTTACTTACACGAAATTATCAAGTGAAACAGGTAATAAAGATGTACAGTTTGATTACATCAAAAATTAAAATTTACCAAATGAAAAAATTATTCGCCCTAATCGCCGTTCTGGCCTTGATGTCTTTTGCAGCAGAAAGATACATCGCCGTAAAGTTTACCGAACCCCAGCTAAACTACCATTGGAAGAATTTAGAGAGTGTTAAAAAATTGGTAGACGAAAGCAACCTCCCCCATGCCCAGGTGAAGTTTATCCTCAAGTCCATTGATAGCCTTCAAAATGACATCAAGAAGACTGCCCGATTGGATTCTGCCGTAGTAGCGAGCCCGAAAAAATAACAATCCCGGAAAGCACAGTTCCTTTTGCCAAGTCCCTCAGGCCTCTACAGCCCCCCGCTTATCCAATTGCAGGTGCGCATGGAACTCGGAAGGGGACTCGCCCATCAGCTTTTTGAAATTGAGGTAGAAGGTATTGCCGCTTACAAACAAGGTTTTCTTGGACAAGGAATCGATGGTGTGCGTCAGCAAATAGCCCTTGCGGATCAGCGTAATGGCGTAATTGATGCGCAGGACATTAGCATACTCCCCAAAAGTAAAGTTGCCGTAGTACTTGAATAGGTACTTCAGGTGGCTTTGCGGGCAGTCCAATTGAAAGGACAAGGACTTGAGACTAGGAACCTCCAGGAGCTCCTCCCCCCAAACCTACTTTATAGAAGTCTTTTGCTTTTTCTGGATAAAGCTGTAAGTACAAGGTTCTTGTTTCTTCCTTTCTAGTAGCATCAGGAATCACCGTATAATAGAGGTCACAAAGCTCCAAAAACTCAGGTGAAGGCCGCATGGGATGTTTTATTTTTTTGGACAAACGCGCAAAATGGTCAGGAATACTCCTTAGTGGACTAAAATCAGGGGCATGTAGGCCATCAAAAGAAAAGCGATAGGTTTTAAACAGTTCCCGAAGTCCATCGTAAGTCGCTATCATGGGAACACTGTTGTGGTCATCATTGGGATAGTAGCGATCGATAAAAGTTAGCCCCGAGGTACTCAGTTTTCTTGCGCGAAACGTGAAATCAAGGATGCTTTTTTGGTGTTCAGAAAAATCAGTGTGAATCAATTTTAGCCGGGTAGTATCCGGCTCATTATTGGTATTGGCCATCGCCACGAAAAGTGACTTCCCCACATAGTTTCCAGAAGTTAGGCTATCCAAGACCCCATTTGCAAATTTGCGGTTATCGTACCAAGTACTAGGGTCAATGACGAGGTAGTCATCAAACAATTCGGGCTGCTGGGCCAAGACCTGTAATGCAAAAATTCCGCCCAAACTATGCCCAACAAGCGCTCTATATCCACTAACAGGATAGCGAGAGGTAAGATAGGGGAACAATTCTTTCTCCATAAATCCAGCAAAATTTGCTCCTCCACCTGTTTCATTGGCCATGTCCTCAGATAAAAATCCACCTGCAACTACTTTATAGGGAGTTAAATCTCGAGTTCGGTTGGTATTCAAAACACAGACCACAATCATCTTGGGGAACACCGTATTTCCTCCTTTATCCGAGAGCTGATCAACCATGCCTGACACAGAAAGGAAGTGGGTATTTCCATCCAACACATACAGGACGGGGTAACGCATGGTAGTATCTTTGTTTTCTCGAACCTCCTGAGGCAGGTAGATCAGCAAGTCACGCTGCTCATTCAATAGGTTTGAGTACACACTATCCTTTACTCCAACTTGGATTTGCGCCAAACCCTTCAAAGATAGGAGTATCAAAAAGCTGAGTAAAATGTATTTCATAGGGGATGCTTTAATTCGGCAACCTAATTTTTGTCTTTTTCTTTAAAGAAAAAAATTCCGAATCAAATTCGAATTAGACTAACTCAACTTACCCCACAAAATACGCTTCCAGCTCCTTCAGCATCTCTCCCTTCTCGCGCAAGTCACGGATCACCTTGCCTTTTTCCAGGAGTACGATGCGGTTATAGTGGCTTACAAATTCTGCGAAGACTCCTATTTTTTTCCTAGTCAAAATTCCTAACTTCAACCCATGCTCGAATGGATTGATTTTTTTTTCAAAGCAAGTATCCTGTGTGGTCTCTTGACCATCTTTCTGTTGCTGTTTAAGAAAAATGCGCTTCGTTCCTTCTCGGATTACCTCCTCACGGCATTTATCCTCTCCCAGTGCTGGTCTATCCTGCTGTTTATTTTGGTGTATTCGGAAAGCATTCTAGATTACCCACACCTCTACAAGTCGGCAGCACCCATTACCTTTCTCATTGCTCCGCTCGGCTACCTCTATGTGCGCTCGGTATTGTTCAATGAAGTGGCCTTTAAAAAAATGGACTTCCTGCACGCGCTTCCATTTTTGTTCTTTACGCTGAATTACCTTCCCTTTTTTGCGAGTTCCACCGAATCCAAACTGGCCATCCTGAATGCCACCCTTTTAGATAAAAATGTGGCCATCACCACCCAGCTGGGCCTACTTCCAGAGTCTTTCTTTTACATTTTACGACCGATTCAAACCTTGTTTTACCTGGCCTTTCAGTGGATTTTACTGTTGCAGTTCAACAAGGCCTTCAAAGTAAAAGAGGTGGAACAACAGATTACTGTGGTTACGCGTTGGCTCAAGGTATTTACCCTTGCCAATGCAATAGTCCTTTTTAGTCTAGTTTTTTTGATCTTACTCTACTTATCTGTTCCCAATATCTTTGTGGAAAATTTGATGAGCCTGATTCCCAACTACTTACTTTCCCTCTCCTTCGTTGTGATCTGCGCCTATCTTTTGGTCAATCCACAGGTCTTGAATGGACTTCCTTTTGTCAAGTACAAAGAAAAAAAATCACGATTGCTTTCCGATACCGTCGTGCAAGTACCTTTTATCCACAAAAACTACGCAAAAGAAATTGCACAGTTGGAAGCCTATTTCGCCAATTCCAAGGCCTACTTGCAGCCCAATCTCTCCATCAGCGAGGTAGCCGTAGCTACTCAAATCCCCAACCGAGAACTCTCCTTTCTAATCAACAGCTACCACAAAAAACGCTTCAGCGACTACCTCAACGACATGCGTCTCTCCCACTTTTTGGACCAAGTAGATGCAGCTACCTTGGATCAATTCACCATCGAGGCGATCGCCCTTGCCTCTGGCTTTTCTTCAAAAAGTTCCTTTTACCGAGCCTTCAAAAAGAAGTACGGGAGTAGCCCTAGCGCCTACCTACAACCCCTCCTTTCTCCCTCCAACGAGAGAAATAGCTAGAAATCTCTCCCATATTCTGAATATGGGAGAAGAGTAGTTCTACTGTTGAGCGATTTCTAACGCCCTCAAAATAGTTTTGAAGGTGATGTATGAATCCTGCACAACCGGGCAAAACTTTATCGCCTTCCTGGCTTGCTTTCTCCTGGTATCGGTTTCTCTTCAAGCCCAAAGTTTGGCTACCTCCACTGTCAATGTGGCTGGAGGACAAGGCAAGACCAGTACCTTCTCGCTAGACTACAGCATCGGGGAGCAGAGCGCCATTGTGCGCTACCAGTCACCTGCTTCGGGGAGCATCGCTGCGGGACTATTCCAAGCATTGACTTCTGTCATCACCAGCATCCTTCCTACGCCCAACTCGGAGGGGGAAGCCTTGGTGCTATTTCCCAATCCTGCGGCCGAGTACAGCACCCTCAAGGGAGCGTTAAGCAAACCCGGATACCTCAGCTTTCAACTCGTCGATATCCAAGGACGTGTCCTGCAGTCCGACAACCCAGTTTACTACAGCCGCCAGGTCGAAAAGGAATTTTCCCTGTCCGGGCTCGCCGCTGGCATGTACTTCATTCGCGTCAGCTATTCTGCTGAAGGGCTGACGCAAACCCGCACCTTCAAATTAATTAAAGCGTACTGATGAGAAGAATCGTCTACTCCACCCTCCTATTCCTTTTGCTTTCCCTTTCTGCAGTGGCACAAAATGGGGGCATCAACTTTCAAGGCATGGCGCGCAACGCTGCCGGGGAAGCCTTGGCCAACCAGAAAATTAGCCTCCGACTTTCTGTACTGCTCAATTCCGAGTCGGGCACGGTGGAGTATTCCGAAACCAAGGAAGTCACCACCTCTGGACAGGGGATTTTTTCGGTGGTGGTGGGAGATGGGAACATCCTCACCAAGACGGGTAATTTTTCCGACATCAACTGGAAAAACTCGCTCAAGTTTCTAAAAGTAGAGCTAGATCCCAGCGGAGGAACCAACTTTGCATTAATGGGCAGTTCCAGGCTTCAGGCAGTTCCTTTTGCCTACTATGCCAATGGGGTGGATGCTGAAAATATTCAAGGCACCCTTCCTGTGGCCAAGGGAGGTACGGGAGTGGGGAGCATTGCTGCGCTGAAGACGAGTTTGGGGCTCGATCAGGTCAACAATACCGCCGATGCCAACAAGCCCCTCAGTACGGCTGCCCAGGCAGCTTTGGAGACCAAGGTGGATAAGGTCACTGGAAAAGGGCTATCCGCAAACGACTACACAAGCGCTGAGAAAACCAAACTCGCAGCCATCACCGGCACCAATACTGGGGACCAGGACTTGAGTGGATTGGCCACCACCACTGCACTTGCCGGCAAGGCCAATACAGCAGATGTCACTACTTCATTAGCCAGCAAAGCGAATACAACAGATGTGACTATTGGACTCGCCGGAAAAGTAGATAAGGTCAGTGGCAAAGAACTCTCTTCCAACGACTTCACCACGGCTGAGAAAAACAAACTTGCCGCCATTACTGGGGATGTGGCTGGTCCCACTGGTGCTCAGGGTCCAATTGGTTTAACAGGCCCCGCAGGACCTACAGGTGCGCAAGGAATTCAAGGTTTAACTGGTCCAAGTGGATCCGCTGGCGTCGCTGGTCCCACTGGTGCCACAGGTGCTCAAGGCCCAATTGGTTTAACAGGGCCAGCAGGGCCAATAGGCGCAACTGGATTAACTGGAGCGACAGGTCCAGCTGGCGAACGAGGGCCAATTGGTTTAACAGGCCCCGCAGGACCTACAGGTGCGCAAGGAATTCAAGGTTTAACTGGTCCAAGTGGATCCACTGGCGTGCCTGGACCCACTGGTGCCACAGGTGCTCAAGGCCCAATTGGTTTAACGGGCCCTACC
>JBIIGH010000105.1:0-8252 GCA_044236565.1 Algoriphagus sp.
CTGCCGGAGCCAATATCTTCCAAAACTCCATGACCAGCACCTCACAACTCGCCATCTTTCCTTGCATGAAATCCACATCCATATTCAGATTTTTATGATCCACCCGGTCGATAAGTAAGCGACGTGTCAATTCTGAGAGTTCTTTTAAATCCACCACAAAGCCAGTTTCTGGATCAGGATTACCCTTTACGGTCACAATCAATTCGAAATTATGCCCATGCCAATTGACATTTGCGCAAGGACCAAAAACCTCGAAATTCTTGGCGTCGGACCAGTTGGGATTCCAAAGCTTGTGCGCAGCATTAAAATGTTCCTTTCGCGAAACGTAAATCATGTCATGAGTGGACTAAGGCACAAAAGTAAAAAAAATAGATGATTATCCGCAATGATGCTGATAGTTGAATATACCAGTTAATGACCGCTGATGATCAGATTGTATCGATCCCGTACTCCGCGGCGCACGGGACAGTTGCCTTCGGATCTAGCCTAGTTGATTAAATAATTGCAACCCCAGAACTCCGTAGGTGTGACCGAATTCATAACCCCTGGTTTCAACCAGGGGAAAAAATCAGCGTGTTTTTTCCGTGGAGATCTGCGTGAAAAAAAGTTTACCGCAGATTTTATAGAAAAATTCCGCAGATCAAATGGAATAAAAAAGAATTTTTGCAGTCAAACTAGTAGCTCAATATGTTTATTAAAAACTGTGGATAATCGTCCACGGGCGAAGTCCACGATCAACAACTCACCTAATTGAACTTCAAACCTTATTCTCAAGGGATACAATTAAAAAGTTCCGCCCTAGCCACAAAAAAAGTCTCCCAATAACCTTGGGAGACTTTAGACATACCTTTTTATGTACAGGTTAGTTTTGGTTCATGTGACGAATCAAGGTCTTTAGTTCCTCTGATTTTTTGAAATCGATTCGTTCCGATTTGATGAATGAAGTGGCTTTGGCTAGCTCTGTGCCAAAAATTTGCTGCAAGTCCTTTTCTTTATTTTTCATCAACAGCACTTTCTCATTCACGACCACAAAGAACTCTTCCTGATCTTGGAACACTTTGGATGCCTGTGCACCATACGTAGCGGAAGGATCATCGGTCATGGTTTTATACCCATGGTAGAGCAGGGTATAGGTTCCCTTTTCTAGGATTTTTAAAAAACGCTTCGTTTTAAGCGTGGGCACCACGTATGCGCTGGTGTATTCGCTACCACCCGCTTCTGCAGGATAGGAAAAACCCGTCACTTTTTCAGGCGTATACGCAAAAAGCTTTCCTTCCAATTTGTACTCCAAAGTGTTGCTATATGCGTTTAAAGCTATAGGCAATCCCTCTACTTTTTGACCTGTAGCAAGGTAGATGATGCCTTTGTTGAACTCGTCGAAATACGCCGACCCTTTGACACCAAGGAACGGATTGGCTGTAATCGGCATGCCTGTTCCATTGTCACGAAGTAAGGCCATTTGTGCAAAGGAACTCATCGGGAGCAAAAACCCGAGAAAGAGGGAAAGTGCGAGTAGTTTTTTCATGCTTCAAAGTAAAAAAAAAGACCGGATAAATCCGGTCTTTTATAGAAGAATTAACAGTTGTCCAATTTGGAATTATCGGGTAATTCTAATCTGTACTTTATTGTAGTTGGCACTATTGCCTATCTCATCGTTACCTACTAACTGAAGTAACATGTCTACAGATCCACCAATTCTTCCGGTGTTGAGTACGTTCACTGTCAAGGTTCCAAAGCTGGATCCAGCAGGGATTGTCAAAGTACCAGGAGCTACATAGTCTCTTCCTGCTACTGCTGTAGTGCCTTCGGCTGCTACTGTGTAGGTAATGATTTCATCCGAAGGTCTGTGCGCACCTACCAGGTTGACGCGGAGATTTACTGTACCAACCGTGTTGGCCACCGTAATTCTTGGATAGACCTGACCAGCAAGTGGTGTACGGTCAACGGCATCCTGAAACTCAACTACATGATCTTCCCAAACAGGGTAGTTTTGCTCAATGCAAGAAGAGAATACAAGAACTAAGGCCAGAGTGAATAGCGAAAATAACTTTTTCATAGTTTCTGATTTTAGTAGCCTCTGTTTTGTTTAATATTAGGATTACCATCCACCTCACGCTGAGGGATTGGAGGCAAGATTCTGAAGTCGTCAAAGGCTAGGTTTACCGCAGGTGTTGTTTTCACAATACCTCTTCCATTGCGCTTCAAGTCAAAGAAACGCTGACCTTCACCAATAAATTCTTTCATTCTTTCCAAAAGAATTTCTTCCAAAAGCGCGGTTCCAGACAAAGTTACTGCAGGCAAGCCTCTCAATGCCTTGAAGGCATTCAATTCGGTCAATGCAGCAGATTCGTTATTCAACCGGTAGTTTGCTTCTGCACGGTTCAAGTGCATCTCTGACTTACGAATCACAGGCACGTTGTCTGCATAGGCAAATCCAGACTTAGACATAAACTTCGTGTTCTCAATTTGACGACCAGCACCACGCACTGTGTTACCAGTAGTGAACAATTGCGCTCTTACGTCAGCATTTCGAGTCACGTCCCAGTTGTTGTTATCAGTAGCTGGAGTTCCAAGTTGCAAAGGAGCTAGTCCAAACAAGCCACGAACAGTAGCATTAGGGATAAAATCACCCCATCCACCCTGAGCGTTTTTGTTGGTCAAGTTAAGTAAGGCAGTATAAGTGGACTGAAGGGATTCGTTTACCCCAATAGACTCTTCTGCCAAGGCAAAACGTACCTCAAACATAGACTCTGGGTTAACTGGAGCTCTCCAACCATTCACGTAAGCTGCACCGGAAAGGACAGTGCCTACACCACTTGACAAAGCAGCAGTAGATTCAGCTACTACTTTAGCCCAATCGCCTCTGTACAAGGCTACTCGAGATAGCAAGGCAGAAGCAGCAGGGCCAGATCCGTATTGTACACCTCTACCAGTACCGGTTCCCAACAATCTTTTGGCATCTTCCAAATCCTTGTAGATCTGCGCATAGACCTCAAGGATTGTTGATCTTGGGGTTTGGCGGCTCAACGCAGCACCTGAGGTGATTACCCCTTCTGTTACTACTGGGATACCTCCCTGACCGATCACACCTGGCTCGAATATCGCCGTCGGGATATACGAGTAGACCTTCACCAAATCAAAGTAGTACAAACCTCTTAGGAACTTGGCTTCACCTTCCCAACGTGCAAGCTGAGCCGCAGAAGCACCTTCCACTTTACTTAGTCCATCCAAAATAAGGTTGGCCTCGTTGATCGCAAAGTAGGCAGTTTGCCAGGTACCGAAGTGAGCACCAGGTTGGTTGTTATTTTCTCCAATCAAACGACCTGAGTTAGAGGTAGTTTGTCCTACGTCGGCCAAAGCATCAGAAACTGCAAATAGGTCACGACCGTAAATCCTCGCAGATCTCAATTTGGAATATACCGAGTTGAGAGCTGCATTCATTGCATCAGGGGTGTTCAAGGCACCATTGGCATCAATGGATTGTCTTGGATCTACCTGAAGCAAGCTATCGCAAGAACTTACCAGTAAGGAACCTGTAAGTGCGAGAGATAAGAGCGCTTTATTGATTAATTTCATAGTTTTTTTTCCTTTTGGTGATTAGAATCCGATTTGTACACCAAGTGTATAACTCTTGGTCAAAGGAACCTGACCTGTACCTGCTCCAGTAAATTCCGGATCATAGCCAGGATAATCTGTGTAGGTCCACAAGTTCACTCCTTGCATGTAGATTCGTGCACGGGAGAGACCGATTCGGCTAACCAAGCTCGGCTTGAAGCTGTAAGCAAGGGTTAATTGAGATAGACGGATAAAGTCATACTTTAGCAAAGCTGCAGTACCTGAATTTCTACCTGCTCCTCTAGCTTCGTTACCACCGTTGGTAGTTACGTTTCTTGGGATATCCGTGATTTGACCTGGAGTCTTCCATGATCTATCGTTCACCTCACGAAGTGCATTCAAAGTTAGACGAGTACCATTCTCTCTCAAGAATCCGTACTGACCATCACCACCAATACCTCCATACTCGTAGGTAAAGAAGGTGGTAAACTCAAATCCTTTGTAGGTAAAGGTATTGTTCAAACCACCAAAAGTAGTACCTAAGCTTGATCCTTGGTATCTTCTGTCTGCTGCAAGGGGTAGGTAGGTAATATTACCATTGATGTCGTACCACATTGGGCGACCAGTAGCTGGGTTAACCCCTGCGTATTCTGCTGCGAAGATAGCACCTTCACCTGATCTACCTACTGGCTGTCCTACTGCAATACCTGGGTTGGCTGGAAGGAACTGTAGTCCGCTATACAAGCTTACAATTTGGTTGTCGATCCTCGTGATGTTAAAGCTGGAATTCCAACGGAAACCACCCTTATCAATGTTCACGGTAGACAATTCAAATTCAAGACCTCTGTTTTGTAGCTCACCTACGTTATTAGAGATGCCGCTGAAACCGTTGATCCATAGAATCGGCTGGCTCAAAAGCAAGTCCTTAGTTCTTCTATCAAAAGCATCAATGGAACCCGTGATTCTGTTTTCGAAGAAACCATAATCAATACCTAAGTTCAAGGTATTGTTGGTTTCCCAGCTTAGTCCAAGGTTTGCCAAGGAAGAAGGAACAATACCTGCACTACCGGAGTAGTTTCCACCACCGCCATAAAGGCCTCTGGCGTCAAAGTTTCCGATTTGGTCGTTACCTGTCAAACCGTAAGAAGCTCTAAACTTCATTTCAGAAATGGTACTGGAATTTTTCAGGAACTCTTCTTCTACTAAGCTCCATCCCACTCGAACAGATGGGAATAGACCGTATTGGTTTTGGGTACCGAAACGAGAAGATCCATCGTAACGGGCAGTTACAGTTACCAAATACTTTTTCTTGAAGTCATAGTTTACGGAAGAAAAAGCAGATGCTCTTCTGTATCCGGTCCAGAAACCAGAAACAGATTCTGGCGTAGCAGCAGATTGGATGGTTCTAAACTGGAAAGTAGGGAAGCCGATACCGGCACCAGAGATTCCTTCTCTTGTTTCAGATAGGTATTCCACACCTGCAAGGGCCGACACGTTGTGTACGCCGTTGAAAGTTTTGTTCCAGTTCAAGGTTTGAGTCGTAATAAAACGAGTTCTCCAGTCAGACTGTACAGAGCTTCTACCTACTACACCTGCTCCATCTGGAGTACGTGGATCACGGTAGTTGTCTCCTTGAAGTAGACGGTAATCCAAACCAAACAAGGAACGGAAAGACAAGTTTTTAGCAATCTTGTAGTTAGTAATCAAGTTACCCACTGCAGTATTGGTACGCTGAATACCTGAGTTGTAGCTGTTTACCAAGACCACGTTTTGACCCAAAACACCGGCAATGGCCGTATTGAAGGTACCGTCTTCATTGTAGATGGCATTGTGTGGCAATACCGCAGATGCGGAGAACGCTGGGTTACCCAAGAAAGAGCCTTCTACTGCAAAAGGAACATTTTGCTGGAACGTAGACAAGTTCATGTTGGTCTCGATGCTCAAACGCTTTGTAGCTTGGTGTGTCAAGGCAACTCTCACCGTTCCTCTTTCAAAGTCAACTGGTCGGAAAGAAGCTTGCTGGTAGTTGTAAGAACCAGATAGGAAGAAAGTAGTCTTGTCATCTCCACCAGATACTGACATCTCGTAGTTATTCAATTTACCTGCACCCATTACTTCACGCTGCCAGTCATAGGTTGGCAAAGCCAAACCTAGTGCATCCAAAGCTGGTCTTGTAAGGGTTGTCCAGTTGGATGGAAGACGACCCATGTTGCTCAAAGCATTGGCTTCAGGGTTTGCAACTCCAGAATTGATAAAAGCATCTCTTCTCATGCCGTACCATTCAGGACCACTAAGGATGTCCAAGAACTTCATCGGCTGAGTTTCTCCAGAGAAGGCATTGAATTCAAATTTCGCTTTTCCTTGCTTACCCTTTTTGGTAGTGATAATTACTACCCCGTTTGCAGCCTGGGAACCGTAGATCGCAGCAGAAGCTGCATCTTTCAAGATCTCCATGGACTCGATGTCGTTCGGGTTCAAGAAGGCCAGTGGGTTAGACTGTGTAAAGGCAGCGTTGGACTGGTTGTTCAACTGTACCCCATCCACAATAAATAAGGGTTCGTTACCAGCGTTAATGGAGCCTACACCACGAATACGGATGTTTACCGCACCACCTGGGAGACCGTTAGAAGACCTAACTTGTACACCCGATGCACGTCCTTGTAATGCACGATCAAAAGATTGTAAAGGAAGGTTTTGGATCGCATCCCCTTTTACGGAAGAAACCGCACCGGTTACTTCACGCTTAGGCTGCGTGCCATATCCTGTTACAATCACCTCACTCAAAGCCGTGATATCGGATTCCAAAGCCACATTGATCGTGGATCTGTTTCCAATGTTCACTTCTTGAGAGGTTAGTCCCACAAATGTGAAGACCAATACATTGCTTCCGGCAGGAACATTGATCGAATACTTGCCATCAATGTCCGTGGCAGTACCAATGGTCGTTCCCTTCACCAGAACTGTTGCACCTGGCACACCCATTCCATCCTCTGTAGATGTTACTGTACCGGTGATCACGCGTCCTTGAGCAAATGCCATGGCATTTACCAAAAAGAGCATGAGTCCTAGAAGTAAAATTTTCCTCATATTGGTTAATTTTTAGTTATTTAAACTCAATAATATCCCGAAAAACGGAATAACTCAAATTCATGACACCAAAAAAGATGGAAAAGTTTAGGTCAGAAGCTAGCCTTAAAACCTGTTATTTAAAAGAATTCCAAATATAATGTTGTTTGAGCGGCCTGACTGAATGCAAACACCTCATTATTTGGATTTTCTCAATGTTAACAAAAGTTAATTTTTTGAATTTTTTTTTAACAATTTGGAAAAAATAAAGGATGAGCGGATAAAAAAATTACAATTCCGGTAGCAGATTCATTTTTTTATAATTTTTGATGCAATTCAAAATTCATTTCCAAAATGACCTTAGTTGGGTTCAATAGCCTATTTTTCAAAAGTAGAATTTTAAATTATAGAACATTATTTAGATTGAATTTATACTAATCTTCTATTTAACTTATTGATTTTGTAAATTTTTTAGCTGTTTATTGAACAGACACCGTAATTCTTCTATTTTTTGCCTGATTGGAGGCATTGGAATTGGGTAGCATCGGCTCTCGGAAACCCTTGCCTGCGACATTTATCCGATCTGGATTGGTACCTACATCCAATAAATAAGCCCTTACGCTTTGAGCTCGTTGCAAGCTTAACTTGAGGTTGTATTCATCCGAGCCTAGGTTATCCGTATGCCCAGTGATCAAGATAGACACCTTGGGATTGGCTTGTAAAAATCGATCGAGACGGCGGAGGGAACTCAAGGATTCTTGCTTCAGCGCAAAGCTGTCAAAATCAAAAAACACATTTTCAAACACAAACTCTTCCCCCGAAGCAATGGGAACCAACTCCACTTTCAAATCCTTCACATTTTTAATCGAATCGCGATCTACATTGTAGATTTTAGGCAGATAACCTTGTTTCTCTACATAAAGTCCCGCAGCCTCTTGCTCGGGGTATAGCATCAAAAAGGACCCATCCTGACCATTGGATTGAAACTGGTAGCGAGTACTGTCATTGGCCAAGGACACCAATGAAAGGCTTGCCGAAATCGGCTCACCTGTTTTTGAATGGACCACTTGCCCGCCCGTAACGGTTAAATTCTCTCCCAATTCAATGTCTTTGGGAAACTTGAATCGATACAAATACGCCCGATCCCCTATCCCAATGTTCGTGGACAATTCCGAATAGTAGGCATAATCTTCTTGGGCAGTGATAAATAAGGCCACTTGATCCAGCTGATCATTGATGGGCAAGCCCAAGTTTTCCGGCTCCTGAAACAGGCCTGCTGACACTCTCGAAAGAAAAATATCCATCCCTCCTAATCCTAAATGCCCATCCGAAGCAAAAAACAGGGTTTCATTATTGAAAAATAAAAAAGGAGAAATTTCGTCTTTTGGTGTATTGATTGGTGCACCTATATTTTTTGCATCCGACCAGCTCCCATCCCCATTTCGTGCCGCATACCAAATGTCATTACCGCCAACTCCTCCCCTTCTGTTGGAAGAAAAAAACAACAAGCGCCCATCTGCAGAAAGCGAAGGCTGGGAATCCCAAAAGGAAGAATTGATTTTGGTCCCCATATTCTTGGGTGACTGCCATTCTCCTCCTACCTTCTCCACACTGTAGAGGTCACAGCTGCC
>JBIIGH010000106.1:0-8178 GCA_044236565.1 Algoriphagus sp.
TTTTTTTTTGCCAAATCACAAACAAATTTTCTATGTTTACGTATTCAATATGATATCATATTAATATCAATTAAACATGGAAAAAATTACCAAACCCTCCTCTGGCTACCTTTGGCTAGTACTCACCCTGGCAGGCCTTGCAGCTGCTAGTTTTTGTCTTACACAAGACTTCCCCTACCCCATCTTTGGTGGAGTACTGATGGTTCTCACCCTCATTACTATGGGTGGATTTTTTATTGTCGATCCCAACAAGGCCATGGTACTTCTACTATTTGGCGCCTACAAAGGCACCGTCAAGGCAAATGGCTTTTTCTGGGTTAACCCCTTCATGACCAAAAAGAAGATCTCTTTGCGGGTTCGCAACTTTGAAAACAAGCCGCTCAAGGTCAATGACAAAATAGGTAACCCGGTCATGATTGGTACCATTGTCGTCTGGCAGGTAGAAGACACCTTCAAGACTAGCTTTGACGTAGAAGATTACGAGAATTTTGTACACCTACAGACGGATGCAGCGGTCCGCAAAATGGCTGGCCTCTACTGCTACGACAATTTTGACGACAACCACAGCGAGATTACCCTACGCTCTGGAGTAGAGGAAGTCAACCACTCCCTGGAAAAAGAAATTGCAGAGCGTCTTCTCCAAGCAGGCATCAAAGTAATTGAAGCGAGGATCTCCAACTTGGCCTATGCGGCTGAAATTGCTTCTGCCATGCTCCAGCGGCAACAGGCAACTGCCATTGTGGCGGCAAGGCAAAAGATTGTAGAAGGCGCTGTTGGCATGGTGGAAATGGCCTTGGCCGACTTGAAGATGAAGGATATTATCGAGTTTGACCAGGAGAAAAAAGCAGCCATGGTGTCCAACCTGATGGTGGTACTCTGCTCAGACCGCAGCGCTTCCCCAGTAGTCAATGTAGGCACGCTCAACCAATAAAGCATGGTCGCACAAGAGCAGCAAAGCTTTAGGGGAACCATCGTCATGTATGGCATTATTCTGCTGGAACTCCCGACCCTGACGCTCATTTCCGTGCTTTATTTCACGGGCAAACTAGGGGCAGAAGGATGGATTCCAATGCTCATAGTAGGCACCTTGATTCCCCTTACATTTGTGCTCCTGATGAGCATCACCTTGGAAACACGCCTTGATTCCCATGCGTTTTCCTACAGGAACTTGCCTTTTCAGCGCAGCTGGAAAAAACTACCTCTGGAGAAAATAAGCTCCATTTCCGTCCAGAAAAAAGATGGGATTCTAGACTATGGTGGCGTAGGACTACGGTTTTCTCGTAAAACCAAAGCCTATATCTTCTTTGCAGTTCACGTCATTGAAGTAGAGCAAGGAGATAAAAAGCTAGTATTCTCCACGGCAAAGCCAAAAGATTTTGACGCAGTCATCAACACTTGGCAAACCAGTAAATCCTAATCCATGATCCCTCCAATATTTAACGAAACCCAACAATTTAGGCAGATTTGGATCTGGGCAATTCTACTAAGCGTAACAGCAGCAGGCATCGCCTCTGTGAGCTATGCAGTAGCCACCCAGCCAAATCTATCGTTTGTGGATATCCTTGTTCCTCTGGCACTCCTGCTCTTAGTGAATGCCCTGTTTTATTCCCTAAAACTGACTACACGAATTACCGAATCAAGTCTTTCTTTTCGATTCAAGCCCTTTTTAGGAAATCGTACCTATCGATTTGAAGACCTAGAATCCATGGAAATCATCTCTTACAGCGGACTGAAGGAGTTTGGCGGCTGGGGCATCAAATGGAATGGGAGCTACTGGTCCTATACCACTGGAGGAACCCACGGAATTCTAATCAAAACGAAAGACAAAAAATTCCTTTTGGGAACTCAAAAACCAGAGGAGGCGAAGCAAGCAATTGCACAATTCAACGAACAGAAATCCAGATATGGCCGCTAAAAAACCATTTGTACTGCGATTGGATGAGGGCATGATGAAAGCCCTTGAAAAGTGGGGAGCAGACGAGTTTCGCAGTACCAATGGGCAATTGGAATGGATCATCCGAGAGGCTTTAAAAAAGGCTGGACGACTCCCAAAACCCAAACCAGAGGACAAAAACTCCGGCTAGCTCCGCTTGAACAATTTGTTTCCCCGCAAACCCTAGAGAAGAAGCCCCTCTTTTGGTAACTTGCAGTCGCATACCTAGTCCTATGAAATCCATCATCAGTTTTGTCATCCGCTATGTCCCTAGGCCTATCCTTCAAACGGTAAGCCCGCTAGCGATGAAGGTCCTCTCCCAACTCAATCGCGGCTCGGAAGTCAGCTGCCCTGTCTGCTCCCATTCCTACAAGAAGTTTTTGCCCTATGGCCGCATCGCACGTGAAAATGCGCTCTGCCCAAATTGCCTAGCGCTAGAAAGACACCGCCTGATGTGGCTTTTTCTAAAGGAGAAAACCAACTTTTTTACCGCTCCCCTCAAGGTGCTTCATGTCGCACCAGAGCATTGCTTTATTGAGCGATTTGAGGCGATTCCCAACTTGGATTACATCACCGCTGACATTGAGTCTCCGCTCGCCAAGGTGAAGATGGATGTGCACGACATCCCATTTGACGACAATACCTTTGATGTGGTCTTTTGCAACCACGTATTGGAGCATGTAGACGATGATATTCGCGTTTGTTCAGAGTTTAACCGAGTTCTAAAACCTGGAGGCTGGGGGATTTTACAGTCTCCCGTCTATTCCTTGGAGAAAACACTCGAAGACAAGACCATCACCGATCCAGCTGAGCGGGAACGCTTATTTGGACAGCGAGATCACGTACGGAAATTTGGAAAGGATTACGCAGCAAGACTCCGGCAATCTGGAATTCAGATCGAAGAAAACCAGTTTGTGAAGGAGCTTGACCCTAAAAAAGTGAAGCAGTATGCACTTGCTCCGGACGAAGTACTTTTTGTCTGCAGCAAGGGAAACTAACCTTTACGCCACTTTAGCGCCAGTTCGACTAGCAGTCCCGATCCGTAGCCACAAAGCTGTACGATGGAGGTTAATAGGGATAAATGCCCAACCAACAAGGAGCGGTGCTGCCAATAGGCTTGATTGATCACAAGGAGAGCCCAAGCCCAAAAGATAAGGAGGTGAGGGATGAGCAGGAACTGAAGAAAAATCAAGTTCACGCCAATCGAAATCAGAAAAAGAAGGAAGAAGCTCGGCAAGGCATGTACCAGCTTGATGGCCTCGGGATGAAAGCGAGAGACGTTGACCCGATTTCTCCCAAAGGAAAAGGCCTGCTTGGCAAATGACACTAGTGTATTTTTTCGCTTGTGGTAGACAAAAGCCTCAGACACCAATTCCAATCGGAATCCTGCCTTCTTGATGCGCAGGCTCCATTCGATGTCTTCCCCACGGTTGGGATCCACAAAACCACCCAGCTGCTCAAATACGCTCCTTGAAACCCCCATATTGAACCCTCTGGCCTGGTAAGCAGCAGGATTCTTGAGTTTGCCGCGAATTCCTCCGGTAGTCCAGAACGAAGTCATCGCAAAGTCCATCGCTTTTTGTAGCGGAGAAAAATCCGCAGCTGCTGCATCTGGACCACCAAATGCATCCAGAGATCGAGTAGCTATCGCTTTTTCAAGTACTTCAAAATAGGTAGGTGGTAGGAGCACATCCGAATCGAGGATCACAAAAAAATCCCCTTTGGCTTGCTGCATCCCAAAATTACGGGCGAAACCTTGACCGGTATTCTCTTGAAAAAAATAGTGGATGGTAAGTTGGTCTGCAAAGGCATCTACTACTTCCTTGCAACGCAGGGTGGAACCGTCTTCTACCACGATTACCTCAAACTGGATATTGGTTTGGGGAAGGAGACTGCCCAACAAGTCCTTGAGTTCACCCGGTCGATTGTAAACAGGAATGATACAGGAAAAGAACATCAAAAATCTAAATTGATTTCTTCGTCGATTTTGTATTCAGGCTCTTTGGACTGGTTGGAAGTCATCAGCTCCGCAATGAAGCCTGTCAAAAATAACTGTGCTCCAATCACGAGAGCCACCAGCGCCAAGAAAAATACTGGCTGATCCACTACCTCTCTCACTTTTATGCCTTGACTCAGCCCATAGATTTTTTGAATAATCAACCAGGCCGTAATCGCAAATCCAGTAAAGAAGGAAAGTGTGCCTAGCAAGCCAAAAAAGTGCATCGGCTTTTTCTTGTAGCGATGCACAAAGGATACGGAGATGAGGTCCAAAAAGCCATTGAGAAAGCGCTCCAATCCAAACTTAGAATAACCGTACTTACGGGCTTGATGTGCCACCACCTTTTCCCCGATTTTGGGGAAGCCGTTCCACTTTGCCAAAAGTGGAATGTAGCGGTGCATTTCACCATAGATGTGGATGTTTTTTACCACCTTATTGCGGTAGGCTTTCAGTCCACAGTTGAAGTCATTCAATTGAATTCCCGAAATCCAGCGGGTCACTCCATTAAAGAATTTGGAAGGGATGGTCTTGGAAATGGGATCGTGTCGTTCTTTTTTCCAACCCGATACCACATCTAGTCCTCCTTTGATCATGGCGTAGAGTCCAGGGATCTCGTCTGGACTGTCTTGGAGGTCTGCATCCATGGTGATGACCACCTCTCCAGAGCAACGCTTAAAGCCCGCATCCAATGCGGCAGATTTCCCATAGTTGCGGGTGAAATTAATCCCTTTCAATGCGGTATTGCTCGCCGAAAGCTCTTGGATTACTTCCCAAGAACGATCCGTACTGCCATCATTGATTAGCAAGACCTCATAGGTGTAGGCATTTGCCTGCATCACCCGGTTGATCCACTGGGTGAGTTCAGGAAGGGATTCTTCTTCGTTGAATACAGGAACAACTACGGAAATCTGGATCATATTAAAAATCTAATGACTTGTCTTTTTTCTTAAGAATGGCTCCTAAAATTAAGGCAATAATTGCATAAGCAATTAATCCAAATCCAAAAGCTTTCAATTGACCAGCAAGAGTAAAGCTAGAGGCAGAGGCTTGTCTCATTTCTTCAAGAGTCTCAGCTGGCAAGGAATCCGGATTTCCACCAAAACCCTCCATCATCTTCAATTGAGCTTCAAAAGTTAGGTCTCCAAGGACCTGTGGCAAGGTCGGATCAATAACTTGAAACAATAGTAGGTTACCTATAAGTCCAACAACTCCAGAAATCAAGATCGCAAAAAAACTAAAATTGAAGGCCGTCCCAAAAGACATAAATCCCCCCACCTCTTTTCTGTACTCTTTTCCAAAATAAATGATAAGGCCAAAGAAAAGAACTAATATTCCCAAACTATAATACCAAGCAGTAAGTAATGCTGCATCGATAAAGTAGGCAACATACGTAAGTACCAAGGAGACAAGACCTAGAATTATTCCTGGTCTTACTGCGGATTGAATTGGAGACTGTGCTTGTTCGTTCATGATATGTTAGGATTTTTCCTTAAAATAATTGAAATAATAATACTAAAGAACATTCCGGGTATAATTTTCCAAATGCCATCGTTGAGAGCAACATCCCAGGCAGTCATACTTTTTAAATTAGTTTGGGTGACTTCAAAGGAAGCCAAGCCTACTTGGGAAATAATTACCTCTTTATTTTTTTCCAACACTGCCCATTTGGCAGTTTGAATAGCTGAGAACAAGGACGAGGAGCTTTCCAAAATCCCCCAAATAATGCCCGTAGAAAGTAGCGCGAGCAACACAAAACTTACTACCCCTACAGACATTCCTTCAGAGAAGGAAAGGTATCCGTCGTTGCTGTAGTCTTTGAAAAATTTAATGGCCAAGAACACGGTAAATGGGGTGATTATGTACCCAAAAACCAAGTTCAGGTTGGTCGGATCCGAATAAAACAGGGAGAGCACATAAAAAGAGAGCCCACTCAACAGTCCACCAAGTGCCCCAAATTGATAGGCTGTCTTGAAGTATTTAGTCATTGATTTGAATCAAATGCCCTTTTTGAATGCAGTATTTCACCTTGCCAGTCAGTTCCTGCCCAAACCAGGGATGGTTGGAAGAAAGCGAAGGATTGGTTTTTTCGTTATAGGTCCACTTCTCCGCTGGATCAAAAATGGTCCAAGAATCTGAGCCTGGCCCTACTACTTTTTCAGGTCCTGAGGTCACTTTTTCTAGAAGCAGCTCCCAGCCTAGCTCTTTGGCTAGCTGCTCCATGGCAGGGAGAAAAGCAGTTAATCCTGCCATTCCAAAAGCGGCATGGTCAAACTCACAGAACTTGGAATCATAGTCTTGCGGCTGGTGATTGGACACCAGCGCATCAAGGGTTCCATCTCGAAGACCTTCCAGGAGTGCTGCTCGGTCTGTAGTCCCTCGAAAAGGAGGCTGTACCTTTAAGTTTGTATCAAAAGACAGCAAGTCCGCGTCTGTAAAAATCAACTGGTAGATGGATACATCAGCAGTCACCTGCAGGCCTTCTTTTTTCGCTTGTCGGATAAGGTCTACCCCTTTCGCGGTGCTAAGGGTTTGAAAGTGTACTCGACCACCTGCGTAGCGCAGCAAGTCTAGGTTTCGTTGGATGGCTACCTCTTCCGCGAGGCTAGGAATTCCTTTCATGCCCAGCTGGGTAGAAATTTCACCTTCGTGCATCTGCCCAAAAATCGCGAGCAAGGGATCGTAGGCCTGGTCGAACAGGGTGCCTTCAAATTTTTGAAGGTATTGCAAGATTTTTAGGTACCGATCTGCATTTGCTAGGGGATGGGTTCCGTCTCCGAAAAACTGTACCCCTGCTTCAAAGTGCATGTCGAGCATTTCGGTGAGGTCTTCTCCTTGGGCGTTTTTAGTGACGGCACCGAGGATGACCAATTCCTGGAGGTAGGCTGCTGCTTTAGCCTTCAGGAAAGTCACTTCTGTTTTGGATTGGATGACGGGGTCCGTGTTGGGGAGTACCACTGCTTTGGCAAATCCTCCGGCCTGAAGTGCGGCACAGAGGGAAGCGACTGTTTCCCGATATTCTTGTCCTGGTTCGCCTAGACCACACCGCAAATCCACCCAACCTTTGGAGGCAAGGTAGTTGGAGCAGTCGATTACTTGATCGTAGGCAACCTTCTCTTTTTCGTCCGCAGGGCTCAGTGTCCCGTTGGAAAAGGAATAGTCTTTAGGTGGTGAGAACTTACCTTGATTTAAAAGTTTCAGGTGTTGAAGTAATACAGCCATTCCAAGAAGATTTGCTGCAAAACTGCAATTTATTCGGGGAAAAGAAAAATGAAAGGGGAAAGAAGATGCAAGAGGAGATGCAAGAACCGAGACACAAGAAGCAAGACTTCATTGTACAATGTACCAAGTACAAGGTACCAAGTACCTTCAGAAGTGCCATTTGAGTCAGAACACGAATCCCCACTTCTTCATTCATCAATCGGCGTTCGAAAAAAAAAGTATCAAGTAGTTAGTATCAAGTAGCAAGACTTCATTGTTCCAAGTACAAGGTACCAAGTACCTTCAGAAGTGCCATTTGAGTCAGCACACAAATCCCCACTTCTTCATTCTTCGATCGGCGTTCAGCGTTCGACATTGGAAAAAAGTATCAAGTAGTTAGTATCAAGTAGCAAGACTTCATTTCATTGTACAAAGTACCAAGTACAAGGTACCAAGTAGGCTAAGAATCAAGAGCCGAGATACAAGAAGCAAGACTTCATTGTACCAAGTACCTGCCTGCGGCAGGCAGGCGAAGTACAAGGTACCAAGTACCTTCAGAAGTGCCATTTGAGTCAGCACACAAATCCCCACTTCTTCATTCTTCAATCGGCGTTAGACATTCGACATTAGTTTAATTCCCGTATTTCGTATCTCGTACATCGTACTTTGTACTTCGTACCTAGTACTTTGTACAAAGTATTTAGTACAAAAAAAAGCCCTTCGAAGTGAATCGAAGGGCTTCAATAATGTGGCGGCGACCTACTCTCCCGGGTGTAACCCCAGTACCATCGGCGCTGCAGGGCTTAACTTCTCTGTTCGGGATGGGAAGAGGTGGGACCCCTGCGCTAGGCCGCCTAAATCTTTGCAAGATTTCTAGAGCCGAGAACCAAGAGCCAAGACTTATCGTCTCGATTCTTATTTCTATTCTCTCGCTTCTTGTTTCTTGCTTCTAATATCTTAGTTCTATCAACACATATCCGTAGAAACTGTAACAACTTGTAGGTAAGCTTTTGGGCAATTAGTACTGCTCAGCTATGCCATTACTGAC
>JBIIGH010000107.1:0-8177 GCA_044236565.1 Algoriphagus sp.
CCCAAATGCCATTTGCCGATCATGCCGGTTTGGTACCCTTTCTTTTTTGCCATCGTGGCGAGCGTCTCTTCGTTGGGGTTGAGGGCGATGGTAGACCAAGGCATCAGCGCACCGGAAATGCTCAGGCGGTTGGGATAGCAGCCTGTCAGCAAGGCTGCCCGGGAGGCGCTGCAAACTGCCTGCGCAGCATAAAAATTGGTGAAGCGCATGCCGGAAGCTGCCAGTTGATCGAGATGTGGGGTCTGCTGAGGATAGCCCCCATAGCTCGCTAAGTCCCCATAGCCGAGGTCATCCATAAAAATGAGGACAACATTGGGGAGGTCTTGCTGGGGCAAATTCCCCTGTGCTTGGGCGCCGAAATACAGGAAAGAAAAGAGGAGGACGTAGAGGGTTTTCATGGCTTGAAATAAAAAGATTTTTAGGGTCAACGGTCCACAGTCGACGGATGACAGCAAATTGAATTTAGAATATAGGACCCTGCTCATTGAAGATAGAATGTTGTGGTGGATTCACAAATTACATTTCTACCACAACTAGCGGTGGACCGTGGTCCGTTAGCCGTTGACCACCTGATAATCCTGTCAAGTAATTTCACCAGCTATCGAATGATTTTTACTTCCTGAATTTTTGTCGGAAGCCAAACCTGCATTTCATTTTGCCCGCGGTTTGCCCAGGTATAATAAGGAATAGCAGTTATTTTTTTGGTTTCCGCTTGCAGCGTTGATCCGTCTTCTGAGCCTTTCATTACCTTCATTTCTGCCTGAACAGCCATTACTTTTTCATCCAAAACCTGGTGTTGAAAAACAGTAAACGTGGCATTTTCTGGAATCAACAAATTCCATGCTTTCCCGTTGTTGTCCGCTCCTTCTACGCAGTAAACCAATGGACCTCGTTGAATTGCGATTCGGTCTTCATTGGCGGTCACTTCTTGGCGAGCAACTAATTTTCGAACTTCCATTGGCAATGAATAGTGGAGTTGATCCCCCTTTTCCCAGGTTCTAGTGATCGTCAAATAGCCATTTTCCTCCGTATAGGGAACAACTTTTCCATTGAGTAAAAGCGTGAATTTTTCAGAGCTTTTCCCTGCAAAACGGTACAGTCCTCCCGGAACAGGTTCCTCTTTTGCCCAGCCCGGTAACCTCAATTTCACTGAAAAGCGGGCTTTTTGCTCAGGATTTAGGGTCAGGTGGATGACCCCGTCAAGCGGATAATTGGTGGTCATTTCCACGGGAACGTCCACGGTACCCATCTGGAATTTGGTTTTGCTGCCAATGAATAAGTTCACCCATAAGGCATCTTCTGATTTTGCATAAATGTAATCGCCGACCGATGCCACCAATCGGGAAATATTGGAAGGGCAACAGGCAGTCCCAAACCAATCTCTACGGTAATGCTGACCAGAGGAGGCCAATGGATTTCCATAAAAAAACCGACTCCCTTCCAGGCTCAGGCCATCCAATGCAGCATTGTACAAGCTCCTTTCCAATACGTCAATGTACTTCGAATCGCCTTCCAGCGCATTCATTCGCTGATTCCAAAAAACCATCCCCACCGATGCGCAGGTTTCGCTGTAGGCATTTTCATTGGGAAGATCATAATCCACCGAAAAACCTTCATTGCTTCCTGATGATCCTATCCCTCCAGTTACGTACATATTCCGGTACACGACATCCTCCCAAACCGTCTTCATGGCATTCATGTAGCCCACATCGTTTTTTGCTGCAGCCACATCGGCAGCTCCCGTGTAGAGATACATTGCCCGTACCGCATGGCCCGTAATTTCCTTCTGTTCTTTTACCGGCACATCATCCTGAGCGTATTTGGGTCCCCAATGTGGATTGTCCCAGATTCCACCTTTGCCGTGGCCATGTCCGCGCTGATCCAGAAACCAATCGGATAGTTCCAGGTATTTTTTATCGCCGGTAGTCTTGTACAATTTGACCAAAGCAAGCTCAATTTCCTCATGCCCAGACACCCAAGGCCGATTTTGTTTCCGGAAAGTCTCGTCGATATGATCTGCCATCTTGATGGCCACATCGAGTAATTTTCGCTTTCCCGTAGTTTGAAAATAGGCCACTCCGGCTTCCATCAAATGCCCGGCGCAATAATCCTCGTGCTTCTCCATATCTGTCCAGCGATTTTCCAGTCCGGTAAGCGAATAAAAAGAATTGATGTATCCATCTTTTTCCTGGGCAGCAGCAATTTTATCAATCCATTCGTCTGCTTTTTGTTCCATGGCTTTATCCGAATGGTTTTTTAGCGAATAGGCAATTGCCTCAAGGGCTTTGTACACATCGCTGTCATCGTAATAAATGCCTTCGTGTTTCTCGTTTTGCTGACGCGCAACTTTTTCATAATTACGGATGCGGCCCGTGGCGATTTCAGTTTGATAAATCATGACCGGGACTGCTGTCGTTGCAATTTTCTCAAGCTTTGGTTTCCAAAAATTATCCGTGATAGTCACCTGCGAAAAACTCACTGGATTCAATTTGGTGATCCCAGATTGCGCCAATGCAGGAAAGGATGCTGCTGCAAGTAGGATGGAAAGGGTGGATCTTAATAGCATGGGTCTATCGTATGGATTCAAAAAAAAACTACTGCTAAATTTAACTGATATCCATCAGATTTACTCGCGTCTCGGATTATTGCCATCCAAGTTTATAGCATCCAAATTACTTAAGTACAGAAATAAACCTCCTGATTTCAAGGACTTAAATTATTGCTTAACTTATAATTCCTTAAAGCAGGCTACGGCCACTTGTTTTTCAGGATTTCAAATAAACCCCAAAACCTGAATGAGACCTATTGTTCAAATATCACTTGACCTCACCAATATCGATGAGGCTTTAGAAACCGCAGCCCTAGCCATGCGTGCCGGAGTAGATTGGCTGGAAGCTGGCACTCCGCTGATCCTTGCGGAAGGCCTTCACGGTGTCCGGAAATTGAGAGAGGCTTTTCCGGGAGTTCCAATCGTTGCCGATCTTAAAACCATGGATGGAGGCTATCTAGAAGCAGAAATGATGGCAAAAGCTGGAGCCACGCATGTGGTAGTCATGGCACGCGCCCATGCTGAAACCATCAAATGTGTGGTACAAGCAGGAAAAGACTTCGGGGTCAAAGTGATGGGTGACAACATGGTTTGCCCAGATATGGTGGAAGGCGCTAAATTTTTAGAAGATCTGGGCTGCGATTACGTGATTCACCACATTGGGTACGATGAGCGAAGGGGAATTGCTGCAGCAGGGCATAGGATGCCAAGTCCCCTAGATCAGTTGCAGGAAGTTGTGAAATCCGTTAACATCCCTGTTCAGGCTGTCGGTGGGCTTTCTCTTGAACAAGCCATTCAATGTCCCCAATATGGAGCACCCTTAGTTGTCTTGGGCGCGCCATTAACGATTGATGCGGATGCTTTCAAAACTGCCAACGGAGACCTTGAAACTTCCCTTCGGAAAATTTGCGAAGCCATACACTCTCAAATAATAGCCAACCCAAAAAACAACTAATCCATGTCTTCATCCACAAAATCAGCAGCTGTAGTCAACTATTCCGAAGTCAAAGGTTCGGTAGAAATCAGAGAAATCCCCATCCCCGAAATCGGTGACGACGACGTATTGCTAGCGATAGAAAACGTAGGCGTCTGCGGTTCCGACCTCCATCAGTGGACTTCAGATCATAGCTGGCAAGTGAACTATCCGGTTGTTTTAGGCCATGAGTTTGGAGGTAAAATCGCCTCTCTTGGAGCAAGGGTGACCGGCTGGAAAGTTGGGGATCGGGTGGTCAGTGAGACTGCCGCCGTCATTGACGCCCAAAACCCGATGAGCCGAGTTGGCTTATACAATCTGGACCCGACTAGGAAAGGCTTTGGCTATGGAGTGAATGGCGCAATGACCAAGTTTGTCCGGGTTCCAGCAAGATGCCTCCACCAAATTCCGGATTCACTTTCATTTGAGCACGCCTGTTTGACCGAGCCTTGCTGCGTGGCGTACAACTCAGTAGTTGGGAATTCCAATGTAAAACCAGGTGACAGAGTTCTAGTAATAGGACCTGGTACCATCGGGATTCTTTGCGCAGCAGTAGCGAGACTTTGCGGGGCTGAGGTGGCTATTCTTGGTTTGGAAGCAGATCGAGGTCGATTGGAAATAGCAAGAAAATATGGCGTTGAGCCATTTATAAATTCAGCTTCGGACTGGGCAAAAAAACGAGACGGGTTGGGTGCAGACCTAGTTGTTGATGCTGCAGGCGTAAGTGCCACATTAAAAATCGCGATGGATTTGGTCCGCCCAAATGGCCAAATCACTAAGGTGGGCTGGGGACCTCAGCCATTGAATTTTTCGATTGATCAGATCGTCCAGAAAAATGTGCGTCTTCAAGGAAGCTTCAGTCATAATTGGCCTATATGGGAAAAGGTAATAGGCCTTCTTGCGAGTGGAGCGCTTGATGTAAATCCAATCATCGGAGGCGTATGGCCGATTACAGAATGGCATGAGGCTTTTGAAAAAATGCACACAGGACAAGTAGTAAAAAGCATTTTGAAACCAGTTTAATATGAGGCTGAAAGATAAAGTAATCATCGTAACCGGCAGCACGACGGGAATCGGAAAAGCAATCGCCAAGCGCTGTGTGGCTGAAGGTGCCAAAGTGGTCATTCACGGTTTGGAGCAGGACTTGGGAGATGAAGTGCTGGCTGAAATTGGAACCGAACACGCGGTTTTTCATCAGGAAGACATTACCAGCGAAACTTGCCCAGACAATTTGGTGAATCTGGCAGTGAAAACTTTCGGGAAAATTGACGCTGTAGTCAATAATGCTGCTTGGGTCATTGCCTCAGACATTCACAACACGAATCGTGCATTTTTCCAAAAAGTACTGGATATCAATATCATTGCACCATTTCTTTTGATTCAGAAAGCCCTGCCCGAACTTATAAAATCCAAAGGCTGCGTGCTTAATATCGGTTCGATTAATGCCTGGAGTGGTGAACCGAACTTATTGGCCTATTCAGTTTCCAAAGGAGCAATCATGACTTTGACTGGAAATTTGGGCGATTCCTTGATGCGGGAATATGGTGTTCGCGTAAATCAAATCAACCCAGGCTGGGTACTTACCGAGCGGGAAACTGAACGGAAAAAGCTCCATGGGCTTTCGGACACCTGGTACGAAGAGCTCCCTTCCATTATTGCTCCTTCAGGAAGAATTCTCTGGCCGGAAGAGATTGCTGCTGCTTGCATATTTTGGCTTTCTGACGAAAGCGGCCCAGTCTCAGGACAAGTATTGACACTGGAACAACATCCGATGATTGGGCGAAATCTCCCAAAAGACAATAAAACCTTCCAATAACTTAACATGCCCAAATTAGCCGCGTTTCCCAAAGCCTTTATGCAGCAGCTTTGCAAAGATGGAACGATGAAAATAGCAGATTGGATTGCGCTAGCTTCCAAACTCGACATTCAGGGGTTGGAGTGGTATGCAGGGTTTCTTGAAATGGAGGATAAAACCAAATGGCCAGAATTTCGCAAAATGGTGCAAGATACCGGCAAAGTAATTCCCATGATGTGCTGCTCTCCGGACTTTACACATCCCGATCGGGCTTTTCGGGAGAATGAAATCCGGAAACAAAAACACTGGATTGACATGACCTACATTTTGGGGGGATCCTATTGCCGCGTTCTTTCTGGTCAAAAAAGGCCCGTTTTGTCTATCGAGGAAGGTGTAAAACTTGCTTCAGAAAGCATACAGGACTGTCTTCCTTATGCTCAGGAAAGAGGAATCACCTTGATTTTGGAAAATCACTACAAAGATGATTTTTGGGAGTATCCAGAATTTGCCCAAAAAATGGAGGTGTTCAGTTTACTAGTCAACAAAATCCATCATCCGAATTTTGGAGTAAATTACGACCCAAGCAATACTTTTCTGGCTGGGGAAGATCCGCTGGAACTACTATACAAAGTTTCCGACCGTGTTGTGACCATGCATGCCAGTGATCGATATCTGAAATATGGAACTATTGAAGACCTACGAAGGGAAGAAGGAGGGGCTTTGGGTTATGCCAAGAGGCTAAGCCATGGAGAAATCGGCAAAGGGATGAATGACTATGATGCCATTTTCACAGAATTGAAACGAGTTGGTTTTGACAGTTGGATCAGCATTGAAGATGGAGTGGATGGCATGGATCAATTGGAGAGAAGCGTGGCCTTCCTTAAAAGAAAAATAGCCTATTATTGGCCTGATAATTAAATCATTTAGCACCTATGGAAGTCATCAATCTATATCAATCCCAATGCATACTCGGAGAATCTCCCTATTGGCATGCGAAGCGAAAAAGCTTTTTCTGGGTAGATATCGAAAAGGGAGAATTGTATGAGTTTCAGGTTGGGCTGAAAAAAACCACCAAACGGAAATTCAATCAGCGTCTTTCTTTGGTAGTGGAAGGCCAGGGGGACTATTTAATCCTAGCCTTAGACCGAAAAATTGCGCGTTACGATCTTGAAACTGAAAAATTGACTTGGCTGATTGAGGTCGAAGAGGATCAGCCGCTCAATAGATTTAATGATGGCGATTGCGATGCTGACGGTAGGCTATGGATTGGAACCATGAGCACCAAAATTACGCCCGAATCAGGGGCTCTTTACAAGATTACCTCGGCCCTAAGTCCGGAAAAAATGTTGGGTAAGATCACCATTTCCAACGGAATGGCTTGGACTTCCGACAATGAAACTTTCTACTACATTGACAGCCCCACGCAGGAGATAAGAGCCTATCAGTTTGATTTGGAAACAGGCGAAATTAATTTTGATCGAACGGTCATCCGCGTGCCAAAAGAATTGGGTACACCCGACGGAATGAGTATGGATCAAGAGGGGAAACTCTGGGTCGCGCACTACGGAGGATTTGGCGTGTATTGCTGGGATCCGGAAAATGGGAAGCTCTTGAAAAAAATTGTCTTGCCTGCTCCTCATGTAACCTCATGCGTTTTTGGAGGCGAAAATCTAGATCATCTGCTCATCACGACGGCAAGAGAAAATCTCACCGAGGCCCAACTGCAAGAATATCCCCAAAGTGGGGATGTGTTTTTGGTTAAGACAAACACGCAGGGATTCTTATCCAATCCTTGTCAATTCTAAATTCTACACCCAAGCATGAATTCAACCCTGAACTATTTATCCACAGGAATTAACCTTTTCCTACTGCTACTTTTCTCAATTCCGGCTTTCTCGCAGCAACCAACATCTCCACTGGAGGCCTCCTTTCAAAACTATCGCAAGATGAAGGCAGAGACGCCCTACAAATTGGATTGGATCACACTGGGCCCAGTGGTCAATTCAGCACGCGCCGATGTAGTCCAAGTAGATCCCAAAAATCCGAGTACCATGTATGCCGGCTTTGGCTCGGGAGGATTGTGGAAGACTACGAACAACGGCATCACCTGGAAATCCATCTTCGAGGAGCAATCGTCCATAGGAATTGGAGATGTGGAATTGGCTCCCTTCAACCCGAATATCATTTATCTGGGGACGGGTGAAAACCTAAAAAAGCCCCGAAACTTCACGCTTCCAGGCACAGGAATGTTTCGCTCGAATGATGCAGGAGCAACCTGGAATTCGATTGGCTTGGAAGATTCCTGGTCCATTGCAGAAATTGAAATTCACCCGACCAATCCGGAAATAGTTTTTGCAGCGGTCCTCGGCCACCTCTGGTCCAAAAATAAAAACCGTGGACTCTACCGCTCTACCAATGGGGGAAAGACCTGGGAACAGGTATTGTATGTCAATGAAATGACCGGGGCCAATGAAATTGTCATTTCTCCCGCAAATCCTCAAATCATGTATGCCTCTCTTTGGGAAATGTACCCGGGCATCAGTGGCGAAACTAGTGCCATCTACCGCAGTGTAGATGGAGGTACCACCTGGAGTAAATGCAATAAAGGCCTGCCAACCGGTCCCAAAATCGGTAGGATTGGCCTGACAGTTTCCGCTACCAACCCAAACAAGGCCTATGCGCTGGTGGACAACCTCAACTATCCAGAGGGTCAGTCTGCCGAACTCTACAAAACGGTGGATGGAGGGCTGAGCTGGACCAAAACCCATACGGGACCCTTCCAATTATTCACTACCATCGGTTGGTACTTCACGGATGTGTACGTGAATCCAAAAAATGACGAAGAGGTGTTTTGCCTCGGG